>JBEVTH010000156.1:0-5856 GCA_041156085.1 Candidatus Nitrososphaera maunauluensis | reverse complement strand
ATATCACTAGTAATATCGCTAGTGACTTATTAATATATCGATACGGCAAGTTCTGGTAACTTAAAGGGAGATTTTAGATGATGGTAACTGAGGGAGATTGTTATTAAATGAGTCTATTCCAACCATTCGTTTATGAGATCATGGCTTACGGTTATTGTGTTTGCCGTAGTTTTTGGCATTTCGTTATTGATTGGTGCTGCAGCAGGTTATTATCTTGCGTTATATCAACTCGGAAAACCAGAACTGTTGGCATTGGGTGCATTTGGATTTGCATTTTTAACATGGATTGGGTCGGGTGCTGATCTATTGGGTCTATTAAGAGAATGGTATAAAGATAAACAACAGGAACGCAGGACACCTGTTTTGAAATATGGCGATATCATTATGACAAAGAATATTCTTAAAGAGCATAGTGAAGAATTTACCAGATATGTGTATTATCTTAGAATAATTATGTCAAGTGGTGAGGGAATGGCCACAAACTGTCATGGTTTCATAGATGTTCCAAAAGCAGGAATAAGACATTTGCCTATCGTTTGGACAATAGAAAAAAACAATATTCCGATCGGTGATCTAGAGGATGCATATCTATTTGCGATAGATGAACACTTGTCTATGAACGGAGTATATTGGTATAGATTAGACTCGAATGAGATTTTAACTTTTATGGAAAATACTGTAGGATATGGTAATATCGTAGATAGTAAACTTCAACTGAAATTAGTCTCTGATGGCAAGGTGCCGGATAAACCATTCATCAAAACGATCAGAGAAATCCGTGAAAATGCGCAAGAAGAATAATTATCTACAACTATCCCTTCTCTAATACAATCTTGTTTTTCTCAATCTTGGCTACGAGCGGTTCATCAGGTTTAAATGGAAAGTTACTATCTTCCACAAAGGCTTTTTCCAAATACACAGTATGTCTTGAACCTACTTTTAGAATCTTGGTTTTGCTGTGGTTTACCAATCTGACAATACTATGGTGCGCACCAATATAAGTATTATCGTAAACACATTAGTAGGTAAACACTTAAATACGTAAGTTGGTACTAACTATGGTGTGTACCAAAAAGACCCGCCTGAGCAACAAAGACAGGTAAGAGGACTTGCAATCATCTCGATTGGCAGTCAGATAAAGCGTATCAATAAATTGCATTACATAGTTAAATCACAGTCAAACGAGTCGAAATGGTACAACGTCACAAAAGAATACGGACACAACAAAGGTGGGCTTCAAGAAGGAAGATGGACATGTATTTGTCAGGACTTCATATACAGACATCAGAAGTGCAAACACATCTATGCAGTTTTATTCAGCAAGCAGCTAAGAAAGAAGATAGGATCAGCGTATCAGCAAATAGATGTTACCGAGAGAGTTACTGAACCACCTGTCACATCACAAACAAAACCATTCTGTCCAAAATGCCAAACTGATATTGACATTGTCAGAGATGGAGTAAGACATACAAAACACGGTACTGACATCCAAAGATATACCTGCAAGTCATGTCACTTCAGATTTGTAATAAACTCTGGTTTTGAACGTGCGAGAGCGGATGCAAAGTGTATTACTGCTGCATTAGACCTGTACTTTAAAGGCATTTCGTTAAGGAAGGTCGCAGACCATGTAAAGCAGTTCTACAGTATAGAAGTGACACATGTAGCGATAATCAAGTGGATTAGAAAGTTTTCAGCAGTAGTAAAACCATTTGTAGACCAGATTGTACCTCCTCACTTATCTGGTGTCTATCATGTAGATGAAATGATGGTTCATGTAAGAAGAGAAAAGATGGAGAAAGGAAATTATCAATGGCTTTGGAACTTGATGGATGATACAACAAGATTGTGAATTAGCAGTATGGTTAGCCAGCGTAGGGAAATCACGGATGCAAGAGCAGTATTCAAAGACACAAACAACAAAACAAACACTCCTAAAGCAATAATTCATGATGGATTGAGAACATATGATGAAGCATTCCAGAAAGAATATTTTAGTTTAAAGAATCCTAGAGTGAAAAAACATTCGCAGCATTTCGGTAAGAAATGAAGGTTTGAACTCCTTGGTTGAAAGAATGCAAGGAACAATCAGGGACAGAGAAAAGGTAATGCGTGGAATGCAAAAGAAAGACTCTGCACAGAAAATAATTGAAGCAATGAGGATATATTACAACTATTGTAGAGAACATGAAACTTTAGAAATGACGCCTGCAGAACAAGCCGGTATTAAGTTGGATTTACAAGGTAACAAGGTTGAAAATCTGATTAGATTAGCCTATCTCCATAAATTATGAACAGGTCTTATTAACTAAGCAAGAGTTGCTGCATTTTGTCGTCTAGATATTCATCGATATCTTCACTATTTATTTTATATTTCAACATCTGTATTATATCATTATCATCTAACGTCAGAATATAGTCATCATCCTTTAAGCAATTTTGACATCTTTTCAATAATGCACTTTTATCGCCAGCACGTCGATAAACCAACATACCGAATCTTCCACCATGTTTTGTAAATCTGCCAGCTAACTGGTCTACCTCAGGATTAAATACGTCGGAGCTATAATTTTTACATTCTATGAATATAAATGGTGCAGTCACTTCAAATCTCTTAGGTAAGTCTCCAAAGAATCCAGGTATCGAAGAATTACTCATCAATATATCAACACGTTTTATACCTTCGCTAAGAGAATATTCCAACTTTGGATTCCTTAGAGGGGGCGAAAACAATTTTATCAAAATAGCGCAAATAAGATTCTGATATTCTATGTCATGTTTCCTTCCTGTTGGAAGTTGAGAAAGAACATCGATGTAAAATTGTTCATCTAATAATTCAGGAGGATTCGGAATATTCAGTATCGGTTTATCTGACTCCTTTAATATTGATACACCTACTTTTTCATGAATTTTAGTTTCATCGCCCACAACGTGTTTTCTGACTTTCTCTGCATTTACTATATTTTCTAAAGGATTTCTTCCACTGATATGATATAATCTAGCTATATTATGTCCTGCCTGTATCTTTTCCTCTAGTCTAAAGCCATTAGCCAGAAACATACCATCGATTTCATAGGTTTCAAAATCTCGATAGAATGTCTGATAACGATTATCTTTTTTCATGTAGTAGCCATCTCCAATAGCATATTCTGGTATGCATTTTGCTACATAGTCAGGATCTCTGTGTTGATTGTACCATAGCAAAAGACCTTCAGGTCGAAGTTTTTCTCTACAATACTGTAACACAAGCAATCGTTCCGAAGGAACAGGCATTATATTTGCAACATTTATCAGTAGGACTAAATCAAATTTCAGAGTGGATTGAAAAAATTCATGTGGAAAAACCAATTTATCAAATTGATTACCATAAGTCAACGCTTTTTCATACATCCCCTTAGATTGTTTTGACGCGGACTGAGTTTTTTCAAATTCTACTGCTCTAACATTATGTCCTTTTTCTAAGAGATAAATCGTATTTCTCAACTTTCCAGCCCCAAAATCCAAAATGATAGAATTGTCTGATAGCTTTGCCAGTACTTGATCCAATACAGAGCCTAGCGTTTCCTTAGGAGAATCAAAAGGAGGAACTGAATCAGTTACATCTATCCACAATTCCTTATAACGTTTAGTGCTTCCCTGATTAAGATTGTCTTGTATCACGAATTTGTATACAGGCGTTTTCCAGATCAAATGAGCTCCTTTTGGACAAAATTCACAGCTTGTAGTAAATAAATCTGCTGTTTGAGGATGGAATAGATTTAGATTCATAAATATCAAATCAGGGAGGTATTTATCTTAACCATCAGCCGAATTGCAGCAATCAATGAAATCAGTCGTCTTTGCAGCAGAACTATACGACAAATTCTGCGGCGAAGTCGACTGAAAATTACAAGCTGCAGCAAATCGGCTGACACAGATGGTGCATATACATACACTATTCGTAGGTAGATGCGTAGCACGGCAACAATAGAATACAGACAAACCAAGGGGTTAGGAATAGCATCCTCTATAGGCATAGAATTAGAATATTATTAATAATAGTATAATCTGTGATATTTGATGGCAAGAATTTTCTTTTCGAAATTATTTTTGGCTGGTGTTATCGCTATATTTGTCTCTTTAATTTCTGACGCTTATAATTATGCTAGAGGAATAGTTGGGACGAGTATCTATACATTGATACCGATAATACTTGTTGCCATAGGGTTAGGATTAATCAGTTATGATTTTTGGAGACGTCTGCATTGATTTTCTCTAATTCATTTCTTCCTTCCTTATGGTTGTAAATAAGAACAGATATGCTAGAGCAAGAATTGCAGCTTAATCTAATCTATACTACTACAACAATACAACAACAATAAAAATACCTTGGCTCAGCTCAACTCCGTTAAAGCCTGTTTAACTTCTAATTACTATTGAAATGAAGTAATCTGCTGATAATTTGTCGTAGATTGTATGCTTGATAAAAATATTGTCAGATAAGAATGAACTCACACTAATTAGTTACACATTATCAGGTTATACGAATAATGATATTAACAAAAATAATAGTAGTACTATGCAAATAGTCTCAGCCAGTTGAAGGAAGAGCAGATATGATTGAATTAGGAATTCATTGCTCTGATCCGATAGCCGATGGCCCTATTATTAGAGGCATCGTATCAATCATCAAATGGTAGAACTACTCCACAAACGTGCTTAAAAACTGGAAAAATAAGGATAAAATATCGAGCTACCAAATCTCATCATCAAATATTTGAATATCATCTTCAAAGCAGGCTTGAAAAACTTTATCAAAAAATCTGTCGAAAGTGGGATAGATTGCTTCATTGTTCCAGATATTTCAATTGAAGAATCCGATGAATATATCATGGAGGCTTCAAATTTAAGACTTGCTACAATATTTTTGGTATCTCCCAATACAAATGACGTTAGACTCAAGTGAATAAAAAGAACTATCGAATTATAACTACAGAGAACACGACAGATGTTTTAGATTTTCTTCAAATTCCTTTTGTAAATGATTGTTGAATCAAACCTTAAAATGAATACTCAGACCAGTAGTACAAGTGGATTCTATGTTCCTCCTACTATAAATGGTGCTACTACAACAGCAATTATTGTTGCTGCTATTAGTGCAAAAAGGAAAAGTCGTTCACGTGTTATTTTCATGAGTTTTTTTATATACACATATTATCGATATATATTTATTTGTATACTCATAATATCTAAATAATGATTAGTTATTATTGATTTAATCCTATTGAAATAGGTTCCTGTCGCTATCCATCTTTCTTCCTTCCTCCTATGATTCATACAAGGACTTGTTGCAAATATTCTTTTGGAGATAATGGCATGCTGTAAAACTAAATGACGCATCTAACATGACTGGTAGTGCAACATAGTGGAATTAGTATTTCAAGTGTTCCTCTTTTTGTAATTATAAGTTTGGCTGTTTATGACATCACTATTGATACATAGAGCTTTTACTAACGGATATAGTAATGAAGACACACATAATTAAGACAACTGTAGTACAGCAGTGGAGGTGATAATTGAGATTGTGACATGCATCCATCATTAGATCCCAAGTAACGTAACCATAAATGATCTTGTCTTTATGATCATAGTTTTTCTATATGTAAAATCATGCATTGCGGACTGCAATAATCTTGACAATACATATCTGTAAATCACTACAAGACGATAAACCCTATTAATGAAATATTCTCAACAATGCTGTAATAGCCATTTTTGTGGTAGTCTGTTTCTCATTATATTTGGAAGAAGACGATTTAATATTTCAATATGGATTCCCATGCTTATCTACGCTTTATTTCTTGTCTTCATTATCTA
>JBEVTH010000155.1:0-5871 GCA_041156085.1 Candidatus Nitrososphaera maunauluensis | reverse complement strand
TGTATTTAAGTGGGTTGTTTTTACCATTAACAAATACACTTGTAACCTCACCAAACGTACTAGTACTATTTTGAGCGTATGATGACGATTGTACTAAGATTGTAGATACTAATATAAACGCCAGCATTAAGGATATCATTATGGCTACTAGTGTAAATTTTTTTGAAGGTCGTATTTTGGATTGATTATTGTTATTTGCAGGCGGCAATGTATTCATCCTTCTCAAAAGATGATTCTCATCAAATATAATGGTTTTATAACAAAAATCTTACTTCACCAATGCATACCATATATGACAAAGAATCCATTTCCATGTAGAACAACTTTTAAACCCACATCTATATGCTAATGTAAAGGAGAGCTAAGCCGTCGTGGCGAATAGTAAACATATACTGGTACTTGATGATGACTTTGATATTGTTTCACTCATAAAGATCTCACTTCAAAAAAGACGTTTCAATGTCTTTGCATTTACAGATCCATTCTTAGCATTAGAACACTTTGAGCTAAATTCAAGAGATTATGGATTGGTTCTCTCTGATGTACGAATGCCAGGAATGCCTGGATTTGAATTTGTAAGAAAAGTAAGAAAAATAGAACCTAACGTCAAAATCTTACTAATGTCTGCTTTTGAAATTAGTGATTTAGAATTCTCAAGAGCACTACCGTCTGATACTAAAATCGATGGCTTTGTCCAAAAACCAGTTTCACCCAAAGAATTGGTAAGGGTGATCGAAGATACAGTTGTATAAAACTATATCTAGAATGTATGTTTGCAACAATTAATAGGTTTGCTTGCCATATGAATGATTCTGGTGTAGAATCAATCTGACAAAAGGCTCTGCAGACATAATATTAAAAGAACTACATAAAACAGAGTATGGAGAACACGTTATTGTTATTCATCCTCATATCGCCACTCTAAGTAAGGCGTACTCACATTATGCAAAAACCCAGCTGGAAAATAACAATGAGACAGTTCTACTTCTTCCCTATTATGAAGCCACAGATGCAGTCAAAAAGAACATTTCAGAGAGTAATGGCAATAGCAATAATAGTCGTATTGATATACACAAGCATGAGAAGGAAGGCTCACTTGTAGTTGTAGATGGTGTAAAAGCACAGTTTAAATCTGATTCAGATATAGTATCATTTGTCAGTAGGCTAGTAAAGAATGCAGAGAATACAGGAAAGACTGGAATCTCAATATTCGTTGACATGGGTTCGTTTTATCACTTCGGTAAGCCAGATGATGATGTTATAGAACATGAATTGTCATTACCATCAAGGTATCATCACATAAACATGAAAAGATTTTGTATCTACCATGAGAAAGACTTTGGCAGGCTTAGAGAAGAGAATAAGCAAACTTTACGCAACCATCATACTAGAGAATTGCGTATAATAGACACAAGTCTGACATAGTTACTTTTCAAAATAATAAAAATAAACCAATGGTTAAACCAAACATCCTTTTATTCATCTTTTTGTACTTATCTCATGAATTTTTGCTCTCAATGTGGACAGCAACTTGCTGCAGGTACTGAAAAGTTCTGTCCTAATTGCGGTCAAGATTTAATGAAAGGCGGAATAAGAGGAGGAGAAGCCGGTTCAGGGATAGTAAATGTAATCCAACAAGAATTAGCAAATATTCAACATCCAGGATATGCAAAAGCTTTGAAAGATTTTTCTGAGAATATTAATCGGCATCTTAAAGCAAGACAGATGTCAGAAGAGCAGATATTATCTATAAACACCAGTTTAGAAGAACTTGTAAAAGAAGTCCAAGGTGTCAAGCCAGGAAGAGAAGAACAAATAGATTATCCTATACAGCTAAACATAGAATCAAAAACTGTTTCTATAGTACAAAAAATACTAGATGTTCTACCAGAAGCAGAAGAAGAAACTGTATCTACATTTGCACCACTAGCCCCACTTAGCAAACTAATTGGTAAAGGAGTATCCCAAATAGTTGAAGATATAGCAAAGAGAAGAAAATCGTAATCTTCTGCCATATTTCGTTTAAAGGAATACTTAAGGTTATTACTTTCATGTTTTTCTGCTGCTAGATACTAGATAAAGTGTAACTGGCTCTTCATACTCTTCTTTTATCTTTGAGATGTCATTTCATATCTCTATTTTCTGATCAATTGTTTGTTTGTATTATAGATGTCTCTGTCAATTGTAATTGAGCTGCATTTATAGATATATGATAAAAAGTATTGACATTGTATGATAGATGCAAACTAAATTTGTATGCACAGCAGCATCAATATACTTTTACTCTAGCTCTGCTTTCACTCGCTTGATCAAATAATCAATGGTAATTGGCTTTTGCATAAAACATCCTATGTTCAACGACGGATGTATTTCTCTTATTGCTTCATGATTTTCTCCAGCTGATATAAAGCAGATTTTTGATTGAGATCTAATTTTGATATCTTTTCATATAACAAGTTAATATCGATTAGTAATAAATCGTAAAAGTTTGGCTTGAACTCCAACAATGCAGCTAAAGGGTCGTTGCATATGTATACTTCAAATTCTTTATTATTGCTACTTTAAATGTAATAGCTGTATCAGAATTTGAAATGCTACTAAAATATGTCAATATGGATGCATATAGCGACTTATCTACTATATTATTATAATAAAACTACTTTTACTAACAGCTTAACATGGGTACCCTATAGTATATCTTATACAATAAGTTCTAACCTACTACAACTATTATTCGCTTTTTATATAAGATCCAATATTTGTATATATGAAAGAACAACGTTATAAAAATCCAATACCGACTGTAGATACTATTATTCAAAAGGGTTCTCAAATTCTATTAGTTAAAAGAAAAAAAGAGCCATTCAAAGGTCTTTTCGCTCTTCCAGGTGGATTTGTAAATGAGGGGGAACGAGTAGAAGATGCAGCGAAACGAGAAGCTAAGGAGGAAACATCTTTGGATATAGAACTAGTTGATATCTTAGGTGTTTATTCGGAGCCTAATAGAGATCCAAGAGGACATATCATGTCGACTGTCTTTGTTGGAAAGATTTCTCCTAATAATAAATTCGAAGCATTAGCACAAGATGACGCAGCTAAAATAGAATGGATAAATTTGGAAGAAGTGAATAATACTCACTTTGCATTCGATCATCAAAAAATTATATCGGATTATGAAAAGTGGAAACGGTCGGGTGGAACCTTTTGGTCTTCTAGATAATCATATCCTTCGTCAAAACAGATTATGTTGCTTTAATGGCTTTTGAGTTATCACATTATCTAGCGTATCTTTTGCAGCCTTCATATCATGTGTATTTGCAGGCGTAATAAAGATAACAGATACTGGAATATCGAGTTGGTCAGTCAGTATATGCCTTTTTAATGGGTCCTACAACACAAAAGGCGTAAGAAAAGAAGTGGAATGAATAAAATGATGTATAAGTATTATTATCCATCCATAATGGATAACCTATCTACCTTCTCTATGGAATTCCATGCCTCAAGAGAAGACCCAACGAACCATCCGATTGTACTTGCAGAATATGCCAATAGCGATCCTATTGGTGCTATTAATATCATATTTGATACATAGTATATTTGTGTATATATCGAGGTATGAATGCTAATAGTTCTAAGAGAAATAAGGATTCTAAAAGTAGTGAAAAGGATATTCAGGACGCTTCTACTGGATCTGTAACGAATGTTGGCGATACATCTAGAGATATAACAGATACGGCTGACGTAGCAAGAGCAAGCATAGCCAAAGGAAGAGTAGGAGGAGGAGATAAGGAAGTAAAACGGTTAGTACTACTACTGCAGCTGATATTGCCAGAGGACAAATAGAGGGCAATGAATCTGTAATCCAAGGAGCAACAACTTCAAATACTGCCACTGAGGATGATAATGATATCTCTAGAGATAAAGTTGTTAGTTCTGGTACTTCATTTGATGAAGATAAAAGTATTGATAAAGAAGACATCTATTCCACAGAGGAGAATGGTACAAGACATCTTGAAAGAGCTCAAGAAAAACCAGTAGAAAAAGTAGAGGATAAAGAAAAGGGTTCTTGGAGAATTAAAGAACGAAGAGAAGAAGAATAATACTGAATTCAAATGTTCTATCTTAACGCAGCCATGTGTACTACACTACGCCTAAATCGTTCAGTAACAAAGTGTGTTATATATGACAACGGAAATAAAAGAAATAAAAACAGTCTATAGAGCATTACAGACTTTATACAATACACACCTTCCAAAAGCAGATCCAGGTCTTATTGACGATTTGTTAATGCGTCAGATGTGTCACGGTAGCGGTTCATTTCTATGGTGCAAACGGCCAGCTCGTAGATGACAGCTTGTGTTGATACGCAAGTCCTACAAATATAGATCCTGGACACACAGCCACATTTGAGCTTTGGCAAAAAGTAGATCCAAGAGATGTTCGTAGTATTCTTCTATATAATTTAGAAAATCAACTTTATAATGGCATAAATCTTCATATCGAGCATTTATCTACTTAATAGTAGACTAAAGTAAAAAGTAGCTCCTTTGCCATCCGTATTATTCTCAGCCCATATGTTACCACCATGAGTTTCTATGATACTCTTTGATATGAACAACCCTAGTCCTGTTCCTTTCTATGATTTTGTAGCGAATTTTGTGAATAATCTTGACATTATTTCTGGAGATATTCCAATACCTGTGTCTTTTATTCTGACAATAACTTTTTCATCATAGTTGTCTAAAATAACAGATATAGCTCCTCCTCCTTCTTCTGGAGGAAACTTGACAGCATTATTTAATAAATTAGAAATAACCTGAGATATCCTTGCTTTGTCTGCTTCTACTATTACATTTTTATTTTTAAGAGGCTCATAAAATATTCTCGTATTTTCTTTCTTCTTCCCACTAAAAGAGATACTATTTGCAATAATGTCATTTATGGCATTTGTTATTACCGCACCTAGGTCAAATTGTTCTTTGTTCAATAACAGAGAGTTAGTTTCAATTCTTGTAACATCTAGTATATCTTCTGTAAGTTCCTGTAGTCTCTTTGCATTTCTGCTAACAACTTTTAATAATTCTGCTTCTTCTTTATCTTTTACTCTCGAAGAAAGAACTTGTGCAAGACCAAGTATGGGCTGTATTGGTGTCCTAAGCTCGTGAGCTGCTATATGGATAAACTCTTGTTGCATTTTGTCATGGACTTTTAATCGTTCATTTGCTTCTTTTAATTGTGAGTACAGTTCTGTTTGTCTCCATAAATTCTCAAATATAGCAACATACGATGAAACTCCAGCTTTACTATTTGAGTACGTTGATAATCCTATAGCTTCGTTAAAAGTTGTCTTTGAATCATCTCTCAACTCCATTACCAATGAAGCTTTTCTATCAACGACTAATATTGTAGCTTTCGTCTCTGACATTTGTTCTATGAATCTGATATCTAATACACAGCTAGGACAATGTTGTTTTAATTCCTGTATTTTTTGTTCAATTGATCTATTTGCAGGCACAAGTATTCTAACTTTAGCATTTCTTTCTTTTGCTGCTTGTATAGCCAATGGTATGGCACCCATCTTATCTTGTCTTGTGAAAGCATTGGCAGTAGGAAATATCCATAATATTTCTTCTGCAGCTGATTTTACGATATTACGATATAGATCTTGGGCTCTTGCAGAACTTGGAATAACTTCAATGTCTGCCAAGTCAACTCCTTGTTCAATATCTCTTATTCTATCTGTAGCATCAACACCATTCTTCCATAGCTCTTCAAAGACAGAATTATAATGGCTAATGTAGACTGGTTCGTTACTAATTAAAAGCTGTTCCATTAGTTTACCCCCTTCCATCTTGTCTATGGTAGCATAGA
>JBEVTH010000154.1:0-5903 GCA_041156085.1 Candidatus Nitrososphaera maunauluensis | reverse complement strand
CTGCAGTGCATGTGCATCTGTCAAGATATATGTAAATAAAAAAATTAGGATTTGATTATCAGAAAATAAAGAATGATATTATTGTATAACCATTCTTTCTACAATAAGAATAAGGTTTGTTTGGCTCACGTAGATTCAAGCGGTCTTTAATAATTAGCATGGGCTTTAAATAAAAAACGGCACAAACTTTCTATTTCCTTAAGCACAAATAAAAAGTATAATATGCCTGTGATTTTCAATCCTGGAAGCCAATCATAATTTCACGGACAGTTTAAAAGAAATACATATGTAGCAGACTCTCAACAAAGAACAGATTGATGTTCTGCATTAGATAATTTTGATTTCTTTTTTCTTTCTAGTTGTTCATTATTGTATTTGCTTTATTGATTTTTGATATCCATCATCTATATCTTCCTCATCTCTGTTTTTCCTTCCCATCATTTCATTAAGCTGATTGTATGCATGTAATAGACGCCTTCCTTTTTGAGTTGATACAAGAGATAAAGCTCGTTTCTTATCTTGTTCTTCATCTTCTTCTTCTTCATCTATCTCTATCAAGCCTTTTTCCGTCATAAATGACAAATATTCTTGCAACATCGTATAAGATACAAATGATTGATACATAATTTTGGTATTTGTAGCTCGATAACCACTGCTAGTGACTTCCAAAATTGCTGTAATTATTTCTGTTCTATCTCTCTTTTTCATACGGACTTCTCATCCAAATTGTGCTTAATGCTGTCTTGATGGCTATTTGGTTGTAGGAAAAATAAGCTCGGACTGGAACTATGTGCGCTACCTTGATTTGCAAATAAGTTCACTTTACAAAACATTCCTTTTGATTAAATCAACATTCGTTTTCTTCTGACAGATTGACTTGTCTTGCAACTGTTATAGAGCTTCACATACATAAGTGGAATAAGAAAGACATCCTCATCGAAACACACGGGACATATACCTAGAGTGATTACGCTCTTTTGTGCTTTTGACTTGAATATAGTTGCGCTCCACAAACATTTTTCACAAAGGGCAAAAAGACGTTCAAAGTTTCTTTCATATATCTGATCTGCTTGAACCACAGAAGTGTTGGCAATGCAAACCATTCTCTATTTCATTCCTATGTATATTTTTATTTGTTTATAGTCTTTGTCAAATGTGATCGTATAGCTCATATTACTCTATATTGAGATCAGACATTGTTGATAATCTATATTAGATAATCTTGTGTTTTCTTTAGATGTAAATCAGATAGCATTTTGAATCGACGAAGGTTGTTGGAAACCCCAGTAGCAGTCAATTACAATATGAGTCAGCAATAACAAAGATGATTTTATTTTCAGCACACCAACTAGAGATATGACATGGACACGAACTCACACCTAGCAAACAATAATCGTATTAGGCTCTAATTGGTATATTATAATTTGAAATTGGCTATCCTTTTCTAATTCAGAAGCATATTCTATTGTCGAGTTCTTAACTACGTCGATTGCATCAGGCTATGGGTTGATTCAAAAAGCCTGTTTTAATAAATTGCTATTCTGTCTATTTCCTTCGATTTATAATACAGACTATATGATGATGGTAAATCTACTTCATTCACTATCTACACCGATATGATCATGGAAAGCTGTTGCTAATTGTTATATTGTTTAATTTGTAATACGATATCGATGAAAAGCAATTTGAAATTTGCATTCTTTGGCATTGCTCTGCTTAGTTTCTTAGCTGGAGCAATGTTAGCGGCTAATAGCACTGCTTCAGCTGCTACAACTCAACCAGGAAATCAGACTATGACGAGTAAAAATATGACAAGCTCTGGCGGCAGCAACATGACTTCGGGAAGTATGGCAGGCAGCGCTGGCGGCACTATGGCAAAAAATGCGACGAAATAGGGTTAACAAAAAATCTCTTCACATTCTTTGCTTCCTTTCTTTTTTTCTTATAAAAATAGTCTCTGCTATTTTCATGTTGGGTCTAACCTCGATGATTAATTCCATCAGGGTATCGGATTTGTCGTATGTACTGAATTAATTGATATATTTTTGCATGTAGATAACATCATCGTATTACAGAAAGCGCTATATGAAATAATAACATCATATGATCACACAATAGGATCAGGTGATCAGCTTATTGCATATGGCAAATTGCTATAAAGACGTCCGTGTTCGTATACATACACATGGCAGCTACGTTACATACGTGTGAAGAATGCGATTCGTCATTTGAATCAAAGGAAGAACTTGATAAGCACAATAAAGAGGAACATCCAGAAGAATAACTAACGTAACCTAAAGAACACAAGAAGTGTTACAACAAGATGTACACAGGAAAAATATTGCATCAGATAATTCCTCTATTTTTAATTCATGATTACATCATTCAAGATATATGTGTGATTAAGTAATGGTCAAAGTCAATTTTCATTCAAATGTACCTTTCATTTTCAATTTTTTGTTGACTGAACCTTAAACATCTCAAAACAACTTTTGATTAATTCAAAGTTGGACTATAAAACCCTTGAATTTAGTAGATCCATTTTTTCGTTATTATTAGAACACAAGACTCAGATTCTATCGATGTGGCACATATTAACACATGACATATATTCTCCAAAGCAAATTTCGAGGAGAAAAATAACATAATCTTTTTGGCTCCAATGCATTAACTATTTTTCAAGGACTTGAGCTAACACAGAGCCTCTTTTTGTTTTTTGTCTAGTCAGTCAGTTCTTGGCTGCCACCGCGATTTGATATTGTCTTTCAATCTGCTGTTTTCTCTCTTTCTCTTGCAGCGGAAGTAACTCCGTAATAGTCTTTCTTACTAATTGTTGTTGTCCTTCAATACTGGATGTTCCATCTAGTTAAAAAATAGAAGGCTAAGTGGAACTAAAATGTGAGTTATTACTCCTTTGAATTTAGAGATTTATAGGAATACTTAAAATGACTATAGTATCATAAATCTTCTGCTAAGGAGATAGACTGCATGAATAATAGTAATGACATAGTCACAATAGATCACAAGAAAGAAGAAGACTGTATATGAAAGGTATAGATGTCAACCGTTGAACGTGCTTTGTCAACAAATTTCAAAACTGAACACACTTTCTGACCTACTGACGCATGTTCTTTGAATAATGATGTGACCACGAAAAGAAACGACAAGGACAACGACAAATACATTATTACTCATCATACATCTATTATCTCCAACATTTACTGCGATCGTTGCAAGGACAGATCAGCGGAGATATTCCAAGTTAGCGGTAATTACTGTTTAGAATGTTGGCAGGAATTGACGTATCCTCTGGCTTAGGATTTCGTAAAGAGAGACAGATTATCTCAATAATTGTGCCTCTTACCGTTACTGTTAAGATGATGGTTTGAATTATAATTCAATCTCACTTTATCCTCTCATACCTGAGGGAAAATACAAAAGTGACAAATCAAATCATAACATGACCAAATTTTTGAATGTTAATAAAGTTCCACAGAGAGTTATTATTATTGTAAAAGTATTTATGAACATCTACGCTAACTTTATTTAATGTATTCTTCTTAAAGAATGAATGTAAAAGTACTCCCTTTTCCGTCAGCGTTATTCTCAGCCCAAATTCTGCCCCCATGAGCTTCAATAATATTCTTGCTTATGAAGAGACCAAGTCTCATGCACCCGTCAGTACGACTATGAGATTTTATAGCAAATTTTGAGAATAATTTAGATAGCATTTCAGAGTCTAGACCTATGCCAGTATCCTTTACCATTATGACAGCTTTTTTTTGTTTGTCCCTCTCCCTCTTCTCTTCTACTTTTATAGTTACAAACCCCTCCTTTGTAAACTTGATAGCATTGCTTAATAGATTAGAAATTACTTGAATAATCCGCCCTTTATCTGCTTCTACAAAAACATCATTTGGTCTATATAATAATTTTATAATTTTCCCGTTCTTATAGAGATGTTTATCGGGCATTACATCATCTATAATGTTTGTTATCACATCATTTAGGTTGAATTGTTCCTTCATTAGAGTCAATGAATGATGTATAATCTGTGTAATATCTAATATGTCATTTGTAAGTCGCTCTAATCTTTTCGCATTTCTGACAATAGCATCTAGTAATTGGAGCTGCTCTGTATCTTTTATACTGTGTTGAAGAATTTCAGTCAACCCTAGTATTGGTTGAATAGGAGTTCGTAACTCGTGAGCTATTATGTTAATGAATTCATTTTGCATTGTATCCCGAATTTTCACTTGTTCATCGGTAGATTTAGAGAGCTTCTCGGTAGATACTTCTATTATTGGTTTTTTATATAATGCTTGATCTGAATACATCGTCTGATGTTACGTCATAGCAGTGTTCCATATAGGGATTGCCAAATGCAAGTATATAGACACTATGATCCTACGTTATCCGTCATTGTGATCATTTGATGACTTTCATTCATATCTGTTATGTCACAATGTTTCATCGGAATGCTGATAGTAACTGGCATATCAAAAGATAATGCGACTAGCTCTCTGAGTCCTTGAAAAATAGTTAATGCATTGGAGCCAAAAAGATTATGTTATTTTTCTGCTCAAATTCGTGATCTCATTTTTGCGAATATGCGTCATTAATTTACATGTCATAACATTCATGAATAGTACGTGACACAAAACACTGAGGATTTGTGAAAGGATAATAATGATGAGGTTGGAAATAAGAAACTTCAACTAACAATTCTGCGAAGTCACCGCGACAACTCTTGTTTATTTGAGAATTTGAAAAGAATTTAGAATGCATGATCTCAATATAGAATAACGTATTCTATATGATTACATTTGACAAAGACTAAAAACAGGATAGAATATAAAGAGGGAATGAGAAATCTATCAACATTTCGAGGGCAGCACTGCATTACCGTGAATAAAAATGCAGCAAGGATGTAATATTTTTTGTCAGAGGGAATTAAAACGAACTTTCTTATCAGCAGCTTTAAAGGAGCTAATAGCTATTGAAAGTATCAGTAATAGACCTTGGTTTCAACTCAGTTAAATTGGTTAATTATCATGTAAATGAAGATAATTCATATGAAGTATATGAACAGAAAAGGATGAATGTCAGGCTTGGAGAAGGATTAGATTTCACAGGACATCTTAACGGCAAAGCCATCCAAAGAACAATCAATAGTTTAAAATTCTTTCGAGACATAATTAATTTTCAATCTATAAAGGATGTACTTCCAATTGCAACAAGTGTAGTAAGAGAAGCAACTAATCAAAAAGACTTTCTCAAGGAGATATATGAAGAAACAGGATTTCGATTTAGAGTATTATCTGGTAAAGAAGAAGCCTTGTATTCTTATTTGGGAGCTTTAAAGTCTGTGTGCATACCAACTACACTTTTTTTTGATTTAGGTGGTGGTAGTCTAGAAATGGTTTATGCAGAGAATTTCAAGATAAAGAAATTTATTTCTTTACCTATTGGCGCGTTGAGGCTTTCACTATCACATGTAAGAATGGATGATATCTTTGACAAGGAAAGGTATGAAAAGATGAGACAATACATACTAGAGTCTCTACCAGACAAAAAAGAACTTGATATGAGCCCGAAAGCCAAGCTTTTAGGTGTTGGTGGTACATTACGAGCTATAGCTAGATATCATTATTATTATAATTATTATTACGATCAAGAACTCAGCAGTTGTGAGCTTGACAGTAAGATTCGCAATTGTAGATTAGATTATGAATCTATTGCCATGATACATAAAAAGTTATATATGATGAAACCAAAGGATATTGCCAAAATTAGTGCTATAGGTAAGAACAGGGCTAATACCATTACTGCTGGTTCATGTGTTATCGATATGCTCATGATGAAGCTTCGATTTGGGAAGGTTATTGCAAGTGCAAGTGGAC
>JBEVTH010000153.1:0-5938 GCA_041156085.1 Candidatus Nitrososphaera maunauluensis | reverse complement strand
GGTGATAGTTTGATTGCAAAATAAATATATTTAACAATATCAGAGCAGTAATTTATGATGAACCAACACTGAACCACATATTCTCTGCAAATTGTCCATTATACAAGCATCTTATAGATGAATGTAAAAGCAAATAGTTCTTAATGCAAATAACATGTAAGAAGGGATTAACTAAGATCAAATTTCTTAAATTATAGTCTTGTAAACAACTAGTCTGAGATATTATTATAACAGTGTATGTTAACAATCATTTTAATTCAAATATATTGCGGTAACAGTATTCTTAATGTGAACCACACAATTTCAGTTATTGCAATACTATTGGCGCTTAGCGTGTTTCTTTTTGTTGTTTTGACAAATATCGTTGCATATGGTCAACAGATATTACCAGGTGAACAAAGCATGCTAACACGATCATTGTCCACACCTCTCAAACCGTATACAGTAAAAATAACCTCACCCATTAAAGGTCAACAAGTGCTAGTAGGTAAAAATCTTACAATCTCTGGAATAACTGATACTGCTGCTGGGAATATAGCAACGTCTCATTGCCAGGTATCTATTATTGCAAATGGCATAAAGCCATATCAACCAGCAATAGGTAGTGGTCCTAGTGGGGCAGCAGATTATTCTAAATGGAACTTTGTACTTAGTTCTAAGTATGCTACAATAAAACAAGGACCAAATAATAAAATTACGGCTAAATACACATGCAGTAATAATCCTGCTATATCGTCTTTTTATAGCGTAAATGTTACCGGGGTCCTCAGTGTTACTGACCAGCACAATCAAGCTATTAGAAAAATTAATGCTACTGCGACAAACAATAGAGGATCTGGTGTTGTTAATATCTCAAAAGTAGAATATCCATCAACAAATAGTACAGTAATAACCTCAGCGACATCTCCGAGATCAGACAACAGTAATTCAAATGCTCAAGAAACTAATAACATCTCAACAGGTCATAATCATGTCTCTCAAATCGGTGGCAATGTATCAACACTTCCAAATCAAAGTGCCACTAATTATCATAATAGCGGCAGGTATCACCACCACGGTAACAATATTAGCAATGGTAATCACAGCGTAAATCATTCTTTGAACAGCACAATAAATGAACTGAAAAATAGAGTAATGGACAATGTTAAGAAACAATTAGAGGGCAGTGGAATCCGAGTTCCACTTCCTATATCATAATCATTTCAGACAGAATTATAGTTAGATACCCCAGTGCAACCTGCTTGTACCCTATACATTGATTGCTTGTGTAGTAGGAATTAGAGTATGGAAACTGCTAGATTGGCATAGATGAATGCGAAGTGGAAAACACAAGCTTTTCATATGTTACAACAAACAACTATTTATTTCATCTTTTCAAATTGTGCATTACTCGAAGGTCATTTTTAAACAAGTCTAATTCAGCCGGAATATCTATGTCTATGAAGTCTTTAAGTGACAGTGGTTTTCCAGTTTCCTTCGAAATAGTCTCCTTTTTCTTATTCCACACTGTTGAGTTAAACACCATGATCGACTTGGTATATCCTGTCATCTCTCGATAGTATTCTCGCGATTGAGGTATGTGTTCTTGATGAATACTCTTAGTAGAATATAGTGTTGTCCATAGTTCTTCTGTAATAAATGGACATATAGGTGCCAGTAATAATAAAATTGTTGACAGACAGATGTGCAAGGTATATACAGCGGATCTCTGTCCAATTTCGTTTGTTGTATCATATACGCGACCTTTCACCATTTCTAAATAATGAGATGCAAATATATTCCATGTAAATTCTCTAATTGCGGTTGCGGGAATAAAGAAGTTAAAGTTATCAAAGCCCTTTTTACATTCTTCAATTAATTTTGACAATTCTGCGATGATCCATTTATCCGATGAAGATAAATTACTAGGAATATCTAATATAACAACAAATGAAGAAATGAATCTTGCAATATTCCACAATTTTGACAAGAATTTCTGCGCACTTGCAATTCTCTGTTCAGAACATCGGAAGTCATAACCCAGATTACTTTCGCTTGCAGACCAAAACCTAAAGGTATCCGCACCATATTGATGAATAACGGGAAACGGATCAATTACATTTCCTTTACTTTTGCTCATCTTTTCACCTTTCTCATCTATACCATATCCCATAACCCAGACATCCGACCAAGGTTGTTTATCAGTCAGCTGGAAACAGCGCAGTAATGTATAGTAGAGCCAAGTTCTTACGATGTCCTTTCCCTGAGGTCTTATTTTTGTAGGGTAAGTGTAATTGTTTAATTTTTGGTCCTTTTTATATTTTGTAATAAATAAAGGAGTGATGCTAGAATCCATCCATGTATCAAATGTTCTCTCCTCACCAGTAAACTCGTCATTGCCGCATTTAATGCATTTTTCAAATGGAGGCTCTTCTTTCCATGGACGATAATACTTTCCTGGTTCTGGGAGATTTGGTGCTTTGCAGTTATTACAATACCATATTGGAATTTCAGTACCATAAAATCTCCTTCTTGAAACTGGCCAGTCAATTGCTACTGAATCCAGCCAGTTAAGCAAAATTTGTCTATGCATCTCAGGATGGACTTTGATTTTCATCGCGAGTTTTTTTAAATATGGGATATAATCCAATTGTTTTACATAATAATCTTGTAATGGTATTATTTCGATTGGAGTATTACTCCTTTCACACAATGGTGTCCTATGCATGATATTTACTTCCTTTTCAATAAGACCAGAATTTTTTAAATCTTCAATTATCTTCATTCTTGCTTCGTTTACACGGAGGTTAGCGTATGGACCAGCAGCAGCTGTAGTTTTTCCATTTTTATTCAAAGCAACAATCTCTTCCAATCCCAGCTGTCTAAATAACTGTACATCATTTTGGTCGCCATAGCTACATACCATCACTGCACCTGAACCAAATTCAGGTTTTGCCGAAGGGTGTGATAGGATTTCAACTTTCCTATTGAAGATTGGAACCATGGCGTGCTTGCCTAGTACTTTCGTGTAACGTTCATCTTTTGGATTAACAATTATTGCTTGGCATGCAAAAAGTAATTCCGGTCTAGTGGAAGCAATAACAATATTATTGTCAGATCCTTGAATATTAAAAGATATGTAAACTAACCTTGTTAGAAGGTCACGATAAATTATTTCCTGATCTGCTATTGTAGTGCCACAATCTGAACAATAATTGTTTGGCCTATTTGCAAGATACACAAGACCTCGTTTCCATAAATCAATAAACGTACTTTGTGTTATAGATCTAAATTCGTCTGAATCAGTGCGGTAATATTCTTTGAAGTTACCGCTTAGACCCATGCTTTTCATTATATTGATCATATCATTTTCGAGACCATCTAGAGCGACTCTGCAAAGATCGAGAAACTTTGCTCTATCCATCTGACGCATCCTGATTTTATATTTCTTTTCTGTGTAAATCTCCACTGGCAACCCATTTCTGTCAATGCCTATAGGAAACATAACATTGTATTTCATCATCCTGGCAGTTCTTGCAATCATATCTATTTGTGCATAATGAGCTGCAGCTCCAATATGCCAAGGACTTCCTGATGGATATGGAGGTGGAGTATCAATTACAAAAGACTGTTTCTGCTCGATTATAGAAAAATTATAAAGATCCTCCTTTTCCCATTTTTTGAAAATGGTTTTCTCTACAGCAGGATTCCATGATTTAGCTGCAATTTTAGGCTCCATTTGCTATTTTATTTCATGACATAACTATACGGTTATTAACGTTAGTATATTCATTTATCTGTGTAATATAGTAATGAGCGATCGATTGTTGTTGGATCTCCTTATACTTGTATTGTCAGCATTATTCTTCTTATTTACATTGTTTATTTCTATTTTCTTGGAATTGGCAGCTTTTACGTCAGGAATATTAAGAGAATACGCAGCAAATTCTATATGGTTAGCACTAATACCACCCTCAATTCTTACCTTTCTATTTTTACAAAAAGTACTCGGTAGGCTGTATAATGTGTTGCCAGTTAATTCAACTGCTGATAGTAAGATAAATACAGCACAAAAAAAACAGGGTAAATGAAGCAGTGTTAGTGACAAATTATAGATATCGACTATGGAAGTGATGACAAATGTTATTCTTTGAATTAAATATAGATTTTTGCAGTTAAAAAATCAATAACTTAAAAAACTGGGTCTTTTATGCCCAATGAGTTGAAGGCCTCAAGCCTCTGCAAACATGAGTAACATTCTCCACAATGTGACTCTCCTTTAACATGGCAACTCCATGTCAATTCAAGAGGTACCTTTAGTTCAATCGCAAGATTAATTATTTTTTTTCTATCCATTTCGGCCAATGGAAGCACTATTACACATGGCTCATTGCAGCGAATTAAACGTCCTTGTTCGAATAGTGAATTTATCTTTTGTATGTAACCTTCTGTCGCATCTTTAAAGAATTTCGCATCATGACTATTATGGCCTCCTATAATCCATTTAATATCAAGAAATTCTGCATAATGTCCGCTTATAGAATAAAATATTAAGTTTCTTGCAGGAATATATGATGACAATCTTCCATCGACATTAGTGACATTAGTTTCGTAAGAACCGTTATAAAAGTCCGAACATTCTTTAATGAAGGGAATGTCAACCTCTAATAAATTTGCAACATCTGCTCTTTTCGCTAAGTCAGATACAGACTTTTTTTCGTTCTCAATTCTGTTATAATAATTAAAAGTAATGGCGAAAACGTCTGAAAATTTCCTTTTCGACCAATAAAGACAGGTAGCGGAATCTATTCCACCAGAAAGCATTACAAGTGCTTTCGATTCTTTTATCATTACTATCTTTTTCTTATTTCGGCAATTATGTGCGCCCCTTTGTTTACACCCTCATAAACATAGACGCCTAATGCTTCAACATTTGGCGGCATTTTTGGTGCAAGCAACTTGATTATTTCTGTTGATAAGGTTTCCACCGTAGCCTCTCCTGGGAGGAGAAAAGTTGTCATTTTCGGCAATTGCAAATTGAAATATCCTTTTGGTCCTTTGAAAGCCACATAATAGTGGTCATTGTCCTCTTTCTGCAAATACTTTTTGTTAATAAAAAATTTATGGTCAATATTATTTAATGCATCTTTGATTATTCTCTTAGCCTCACCAAAGTCTATAACAAGATTATTATTCATTTCTCCTATCACTTCAACTATAACATTAGACGTATGTCCATGCAAAATAGAACATTTTTCTACCAATGGCAAAATATGCGCATAATCAAAAGCAAGTGACGGATCTTCTATAAATATAGAACCCGTTTGCCTTTCACCAAAATTAAACAAGAATAGCGAGTCAAGTTCACTTACTTTAGCAGCATACTTTGAGTGGCCAAGAGCAATGATATTAACTTGTGGCAGCTTTCTTTGTACCAATTTAAATTTCTCAATATCATCTTCAGAATCAACAACCTCAATATATTTATCATGAGTTTTAAAATCAATTGTAACAAAGGTATTATCATCAAGGTCCAACCTCACATTAAATTCATAGTTTTGTTTTAAGAATGACAACATCCTTGAAACAGCAAATTCTGTCCTGCTCCGGAGCAAATTTCCATTTCCATCAATATATCGGATGTCTCTATCTAATTCAATTCTTTCCATCAGAATATATTCTCATCAAAAATTGAATACCCTCACATATAAATCGTTTATATATCATATTTTAAGCGATCGGATTTTGTATAATTCGTTGACTCTACCATTTGGTTAAAAAATGATGATGCGTATTATGAAATGCTGATAAAGCAATAACTTTGGATCCGGAGAAAGGCTCCAAAAAAACTGCAGCGGCTCTTTATTCATAATTATTTTTGTTTACCGCCATATCTATGCACCAATCTTGCACAACTGTCGTTGCAGATCTGGTTTCCTTAAGAATTCTATCTTCATCA
>JBEVTH010000152.1:0-5953 GCA_041156085.1 Candidatus Nitrososphaera maunauluensis | reverse complement strand
TAACGCGCTTAAATGTTGATGGTAGCACCAGTTCATAACCGCTCAAGTCCAGAGACGATACTTTTTATAATTGTCAAGCAATAGAAATTTAACACTGTTAGTCATTTTCATAGTTAAGGTTGTTAAACAATATAATTGCCATAATTGCAATTTCTTTCATAATAGTTGGCACCATATGGGCCATAGGTAATTTTATGATTCCTCATAAAGGATCGACTATAAAAAATGTAAGAGGTATTCTCTTGATCGCACAAAACAATGTTTTCAACGAGACTAATCCTGATATAACAGCAATCGCAAATATCCCAAAGAAACTTGTGATAGTCAATAGCGATTTTGTAAGACATGATCTGATAGTACCTAAACTCAACATTAACACAGCCTATTTATCGCCAGGACAGAACTTCATAACTGCAATTGCTTCAAAAAACCCTGGAACTTTCGAGTATTATTGTTCCTTGCATCCAACAACCATGTATGGCAAAATAATAATTAAGAATAAGTGAAATACATATGTGTACAGTTGATATATTAAACATATAATATGATGCATATTCTTTTGTCATTTTATTGACAACAAGTTTTGAAGTAAATTATCAAAGTAAACTAGAATCGCTCGCCCAGAAACATGTGATTAGTGAGGAACAGTTATCCCATTTTTTAAACAGAGGAGTTCAGGTTATCTCTCCCAAACATAACTTTGGGCTGGAATCCTTACAAAAATACTTGCCTGAAATCGTCATTGGTGCATCTCAAAAATACATTGAAAAAATGACAGTTCCATATCAAGCAACAAGTTTTATTGCAGCAAACACAAACCGTGATAGGAAAGGACCCTATATTTTCAAAATACCTGGTCAACATTCTGGAGGGATTAGCCTGTTGACTGGTGGTAGCAGGAAGCCTGGAGATAACATTTTCGCCTCTACTCACAGAATATTAATTGGATATAAAGCAGTTATGGTTAGCGGAGCTAACCTTATCGTAAATAAAGACAAAGTATGGGATTGGCAGTTTTTTGGAAACTATTTTAAGAGTTATGATCCGGACGTCTATGAAGATCTTTCTAAACTCATAAAGAAGACCGGCATTTCAAAAGCTCCGGCCTATTATGTAGTCGTATGCAGATCTGACGCGACATTTAAACGATTAAAGATAGTTGATGAATATATGAATAATCGAATAGCAGTACTAAATCCAATTAACAACATTAAAGTGATATTTTTAACTAATAGGTTGGGGTATGAATATGCAAGCAAAAGCATTATTGAATCAGATCTTATAAATTATGTCATAACCGGCAATGATTTTAATATTCCCGAGGCTATGTTGAGACTCAGAAAGGATTACAACATAGACATTATGTTAAATGATGGGGGAAGACAGATGTCAAACGGAATAAGAAACGCTGGGCTTATAGGCGAAGAAAGAATAACATTAGAACCCTATCCCGGTCATGACATCTTACCTGAGGAAATAGATCCAACTTCAATCCTCGGAGTTGAGGGCATAGGGCTAGATGAAAGTGAGATAGAAGGGGGAATACTTTTGCATTCGACTAAGATTGATGATGAGTTCGCCAATGTTTACGTTTATCCACTAGATGACAAAAGAGTGATGAGTAACTTATTCAAATGATTTTAGTATCTAAAAGAAATATCTAATAATCCTATTTTTATCTAGTTATCATACACCACCCAGTAAGACGAAATTGTCAAACTTTTATTAAACCTGATACGTGTTAGTTCAGTAATGTCTTTTGGCATGCCAGTAGATGTTCTTGGAACGTTATCAGAGAAACTAAAACAGATGCTCAACGAGGCTCGAGAACACTATTCTGCATTTCTTAGTGTGAACCAAGTCTATAAGCAGGGAAACATGAGCGAAAACGAATTCTTTCACAAAATTACAAAGTATTTGATTACTCTGTCAGCGTTGGAGTTTCTCGCAATTCGAGTAATTTTAGAGTTGAAATCTGCTATGGATAAAGGTACTTCAGTAAAGGGTGTAAGTGGAGGAATAGCGTCTTCTCCCGACCAAGCCTCTTTGGGAATAGGCGGCTTCATAGGTGGGAAAGTAGGAGAACCAGGACAGAGCATAGCCACTTTAGAGGAATCTCACCAGGCACCGACTTTCACTCCTGTAGATATAGAATTGCCACGATCTCTACTGAAGAATAACGAAAAATTATCCAATGAATCTAAGAATAAAAATTGTATTGTCTGTGGCACTTCAATCCCGATGCAAGCGAGATTCTGTAGGAAATGTGGGAAACCCCAATAGCACATTGATACAGACGTGCTGAGATTATCAAATTGCACGATGATCACGTTAATATGATCTATACTCTGAACATATGTTTAGCAATCAACTACCATTGTGTGTAATATATAATAGTTTTATCATAACGATAGCTTCCAGGATTTTCCTTTTTACTCGACTTTCAAAAATAACCATCAGACCCGAAAAGGCAACACCGATAAACTCTGGAACTATGAATAGCATTAACCGGTTGTGCGGTGGAGAATAATAATCTACTAGATGCAACAATACCACCAAACAATCCAGCCATTATCGCAATAGTGATTATTTGCTCTCTCCATAACCTATAATCATATGATGCAGGAATATATCTCACAGTAGTAGATCTATTTCTTTACCAAACACAGCAATAACGTGTGTTCATAGTTGTCAGGGACACAACAATCTTTTATGTATTGAAGAGTTCTTTTTTCAAATGTAGAGATTAGAATCACAATAGATTAAAACAAGAGTTGGCTTTGTGAGCGGTGCTATTGTCCAGAAGCAGTGATTAAGTAAATGATCTTTGTTAATAGTCAGCGAATGAATTGAGCAATACTATTGCTGACAAAAATTGGGTAATTCTCGGGCCAAATTACTCTGGCGAGGTATATCATGTTAATTGTAGTAGAAGTTCGCTTCCTCAAAGAAGCATCTTGAAGTTTGAGTCAGACATGTATCTAATACCTGTAGATTACTTCTTTGATATAGCCAGATTAGTTGTTGCAGAGCTGTTTATTCCTGTGGTGCTCCTCAAGTTTTGAGAATAGGCTGATAGACTTTATACTTCCAAACTACGTAAATATATATCCTGTCTACTATGATAAGTAGGTAAGTGGAGGGAAAAAGAAGTGTTGGCGCTCTAGTAAGTCTAGCGCTGAGCATGATGATGCTCTCTACGGTAATTTTGATTAAAGTTAACGCTGTTTTTTCGACAGAAGGATTAATAAAACATATCGTCCTCAATAATGGAAAAGATATAGGATCGTCTCAAACCGGAACCTACAAATATGATCAACTTGTCAATGATACTGTAGTTAATGAAAACATGCAGGTTGCTCCAAGCAATCAGAGCAAAACGTTCACGATCTCTGTTCCTAACGAAGGAATCAACGCAAGATTGCTTGGCAGCTATTCCATAAAGGGTGGAGTTATTCCAGCTATTCATTTGTACGTTGTAGATACAAGCAAGTGTGTTAATCCCCACCAGCCCTCATCATGTTCTTCATATGTAATTGACCAAATCAGTTCTAGTAATTATATAAATACGTCTCTCCCCGTAGGTAAAACTTACAACCTTTTCTTCTTAAATGAAGCTAATTTACCAGATGAGATAAAGAGCGTAAATGCAAAATTCTTTTTAGAACACTATCCTTTTTCAGTTAAAATAGTGGCAGGCCAAGCAAATAACACAGTCTCTTTGAATCAATTTTCTCCGTCAAGAATAGAAGTCAAAATCGGCCAGAGTATAACTTGGTATAATCCTTCTCAATTGGCAATACCACATACAGTTACATTTGTACTAGACAGCAGATATAAGGCAGGGGTATTTGCTCCATTTTCTATCCCGAGTACAGCCAAGTTACTTCCGATCCCTCTTCGTTCCAATAGTCAACCTACATTGTTGCCTGGTCAGAGTGGAACAAATCTTATCATAACTCTTAACGAAAGAGCATTCAAACCAGTCATAATAGAATCATCTGGCGTCACAAGGTTTCTCAAAGTGAATGCAAATTATACTATGAACGGTAATGAAAAGTACGTTAATTCAGGTTTTCTCCTCCCAAAGGGAAAGGAGAGCTCGTCCTCATTTCCTAGCTCTTCAAGTAGTTTTACAATGAAGTTTAACAAAGCAGGGAGATATGACTACTTTGACATTTTCCATCCATGGATGACGGGTAGGATATTGGTTAAATGATGATTATTAAATGACATTGGCCATAAATATTTTATTGTAAATAAAATAGTATTTCATATGTTTGCTAAATACGCTAGGTTCATACAATATTTTCAGGCAATTAGACAACAGACAAATTATTTGGATACTAAAATACTATAAACAGTACAATTACGTACTATCTATCATTTGCTGTTTGTAGGCTAAAGCGATTATTATGGTCACCTGTGTTTACTTGTTTTTTTACTGACTTGCCTAATCGAGCGGCACAAAAAATTGTTAATGTATATGCTGCTTTGGTTCATGCGACGCTCCTCTCCCCGTTAATGTTCCTGTATAATCTCCTGTAACTTCTAAAACGTCGTCAGAAGCACATATTTCCTTAAGTATTTCCAAAGTTAATCTTTGATTAGTTACATAATGAGTACCATTATCATATATTGCAGGCAGCATCCCAGTTGTTTGGTAAATATGTTCTTTCATAGCTTCAGAATTTATTTTTGAATTTGTAAAAATTTCAACCATATAAAAAGGTGCACGTTCGGATTTTTCCTCCTCGCGTATGAGCAAGTCATGAATGAGAGCAGGATCCACTTTCGGAAGATATGTTTGATATAATGTTTCCAGTCCTTGAAAGACGGTCCTTATTTCACGCAATTCAGACATTTTGTTACAATAATAGTACCTCGATTGGTATAAGAGGATTTCTGCATGTATTTTGTTGGCATACTAGGTTAATTTCTAAAATCATTTCTTCTCAATAAGCGAGACAACGAATCGTTTGCCAAAAATGACCCTCAATTAAGTCAATTAAGTCAACAGTCCCCTTCAGGTAATGTCATCAGCAGAAACAAAATATAAGTGCGGGTTACATGACCTGACCTTTGTTATTCACCCAGGGAAAGAAGAACATTAGAAATTAGACACAAAGAATCCGCCTTTACTTTTAGTCAGATGTCTGAAATAGCTCTAGCCATTCCACCCATAAACAATACTGCATCAGAACTCATCTGTAGTTCTGCATAATCTGTGTCGCTTCTCTTTACGACTTGGAATTTGATCTCCTTTGGTTCATCTGGCTTAACGTTTGGGTCAGTAGCCAAACGCTGATGAACATCATGTACATTCTTAGTAATCTCATCAATAAAAACTGCCTCTAACTGATAATTTTCAGTAACCGATTCACTATCTCATTGTCAGAGTGTAAATCTTTTTTATGCGTCTCATATAAACAGATGGTTATTTTATTATTATTACTATTATTTTGTCTTAACTTTAACAGACCCATATAACTTGTCATATGCGTCAATACATCTGCTAATAATCATATCCATATTCTCATGATACTTACCAATCTTAACTAATCTCTCATATGTGTGAGTCGACATTTTAACAGTTTTCTCCAATACCATTTGACTCTTTATACACAAGCATAATTTATTTAATAGTTGTCCTCGTTTAGTGAATCAACTCAGTTAACTGCATAGATAAGTTAAAAGTATTAAAATGATATGAATAAACAACAAATGGCGACTGCACAAAATAACCATGAAAATGACATAAAATTCCTGGAAAGTAGGAATTTGGTTGTAACTAAAAAGGAATATGGATATGTTATATCAAACAAGCGTACTGGTGATGTTATATCGCTCACAAGAATGGAACTAGAAGCCATTCAAAGATTAGGTAAAATCGCTTTGATAGATTCCAGTGTGGATGATCTTGTAATTTACCTGGATGAAGACGAGACAAGAG
>JBEVTH010000151.1:0-5969 GCA_041156085.1 Candidatus Nitrososphaera maunauluensis | reverse complement strand
CTGTACCAGAAGACAATGTTTGTCCTCGATTACAAAATTATATACTAGAGTCGAGTAGTGGAGAAAATATTTTTTTGGATAATGAACCAGAGATTACTTGTTTTTAAAATGGTTTAGAAGGATTTTTAGTTGATGCATTACTGTCGTGATTACCTTTGCGTAAAGGTCAATATTTAAGGCACTCGAATCTCAAACGAGCAGATAATCACATCATTTAGACGGAACGTAGTTATGGTTAACTTTGTAAATTAGAACTGCAAAAACCAATCCCGGGTCGTTGCTATTAAAACTAGGCGATGCATATACCAGGTCGAAAGGCTGGTGGATACCCCCATTTGCAGGATACTTAACGTGTTTTGAATATAATGCAATAGTGCCTGGGGAGTATTGTTGTTGAATGTTTCCTGTTCTTGAAGCGTATGCATCAACTGTAAATGGGATTAGCTGTCCTAGTAAAGTCGTATTCCAAAATGACGGAGTTGGAGTTAGTCCGTCTTGTTCTAGATATTTGGACTCATCAAAACCGCCTATTCTGATGAACCACTGTTTCTTGCTTTCGTCTCCACCGCTACCTAAAGTATAAAACGGGGTGCCAGTAGCACCAGCCAAACGCTGTCCCACAATATAAAGTAAAATATAATCTGACTTGAGTTGTCGAGCGACTTTTATTCCATCCTCCGGTTTATCAATGAACATTTTCGCTATAGTTTGAATACGTGTTTGATTAAGGGTTCCATTGTCTGCTAAGGTAGTTCGGTTGCCCAAAGTTGTTATCCAATATCCGTAATCCCACCATGAGGCGATAACTGCATTTTTAGGTGTGTTTTTAGAAATCCAGTCCAGAGCGTTTATCCAGTCATTAGTTTGCACTTTATATCCGGTACCACCGTTCGAAATTGAGGGAGGTATGTCGGCAGCAACAAGCCAATTAGAATTTGGAGGATATATCATTGGGACTGTAAGGATGAATACGATCACTACTACGTAAGCAATCCTCCTAGTCCTTGTTTTGTTAGGGTGCATTGCAGTACTAGTCTGTTCAAACCTTCTTCTTGCTTTTTTTCCTGCCTTCGTTAATGCTGTTGCTGATGATGGCGATTCTCTGCTATCTAGAACGCTTCGTGTTACCTCGTATATACCTAATCCCGCCAGGATAATGATCCCTATTGAGGCAAATACCAATAACCTAGCAAACGTAGCGCTTACATAAACAGCTGTTAACCCAATAATTAACGCAAATATTGACATATCATCCCTTCGTTTGAATGCCATCCAAGCACCAAGTCCGGCAAACATCAACAGGACAGAATAATCCGAGAAATAATCTACTAATGTTGGTGTAAAATGCTCAGCAACTGATTCAGTTAGAGCATTTTGCGAAGAGAGAAAAGGGTTGATAGCATTTAGATATCTAAAGTAGGTAGGATGATATACTCCTGCGCCGATTACTCCTGTAGCTACTGCAATGAATGCAACCAAGAGAAATATTGTATTGCGTATCTCAGTGCTGGGTTGACTTATTCGCTTCAAAAAGTTTGCAATAATTAAAAATAAAGTACCTCCAATTAAGGCGATCCCAGGAAGACCCAATACAAATGAAATCCCAGGCCTAGGAAAGGCTCCTGCACTTATTAAAGCAAACACTGTAAACGCAATTGCTATGTAGGTTGGGATCTTTGTATCTCTTCTAAAGAATGGAAGAGCTATCAGGAATAATGAAATAGGAATGCTAAAGTACTGGATTCCTCCCCATGATGCATTTCCAAGTCCAAGGAACAGTCCCCCTACGATAGCTTTTGGAATAGCATATTTAATTTCTCTATGCTTGATAGCAGAAATAAAAAGGTAAATTGCAAGCAAACCGAAAAAAAGACCCAGGGGTTCAGACTTGAACCATCCCAGGTTTCCTCTCTGAATGATTGCAGGTGAGAAGGCGAATAATAATGCTGCAAACATTCCTGCAGAAGTACCTCCTAATACTCTTACGAGAGCGAAGATAATTATGGTAGTTAGCGAACCCATAACAACCGGCAGCATGATTGTAAAATTCAACAATGAGGTGCCTCTACCAAAAACACTGTACAGAAAAGCGGCAACTATGTGTAGTCCTGACTGTGATGTCTTTGCAATATCGCGTCCTTCAGGATACCATGCCATATTATCATGCCATTTGAAGTATGCGCCAAGACCATGATCTACAATATATTTAGTTGCACGATAGTCGAAATACGGATCGAATTCGTTTAGAAAAAATCCGTATTTTGCAGGATAGGATCGCATAATTACTGCACTCGTAAATGCAAGAGCCAATACTGCAATAACTAAAAGATGTCGTAACGGAAGCCCAAAACCAGCCCTCCGTAACAGAGTCTTGCCCCCTTCAAGCATTATGATAGAACCTAGTTAATTAACCTCTTTTTTAAGGTACTGTCGGATATAGAAAAAAAATTCAGTTGCAAATGCTGCAAACAAGTTGATTGCTACGAAAAATTAAACTGATGCATCTACATAATAATAAAAATATAGAGAAAATATTGTTAATCATATCGTTTTGCGAGGAGACAAAAGAGGGGAAATCCTCACAAGAAAGATGGATTAAAAGATCACTTCTTGGATTTTGTCCCTGCTTTCACTTTCTTTGCAGACTTTGAACCTTTTTTCTTTGCTGCCATTTTCATTTATATAATAATCAAATCGTATTTAAGTTTTTTAATACAGTGTCTTTATAGAGTGTATTGTACAATCGTTATTCTCGTTCTAAAATTTTTGTATTGCATACTGTAACTAGATCTACAAATCTTTCAGCATCCTTCTCCGTACCAACAATTGATCCATAATGCATAGGTATTGCAAGTTTCTTAGGTTTGATGAACTCATTAATCGCGTGAGCAGCTTCTTCACTGTTCATAACATATGTTCCTGACACAGGTACAAACGCTATATCAGGACTGATTGAAGCCATTTCAGGAATGATGTCGGTGTCACCAGTATGATAGATACGCTGATTATTCAATGTAAAAATGAATCCGACCTTTCCGTCAACCTTAGGGTGAAATTTCTTGTTGATATTATAAGCTGCCACAACATCGATTGGAATATTTTGAAGAATTAACTTTTCTCCTGGCTCCACTCCTTTTATTTCATTTACATCCATCTCTTTTAATTGTTCAATACATTCCTTTGCTGCGATTATATTTGTTTTTTTATTTATAATCTGCTTTAGATCATCTAGGCTCAGGTGATCATAGTGATTATGAGAGATTAAGAGAAGATCTGCATCATTTTTATTGTACTGTGTTTTTGAAAGGCGAAAAGGATCAATGTAAATCGTTTTTTTATTATTGTCGCTGTCGCGACCGATAATTCTGAACCCATCATGACCCATCCACTGAAACTCAATACCATCATAGGCTAACATACTGCCTAATCTTAATGAGATAATATTATTTAAGTAATTATTTCTCCAAACAAGGAGATTAGGACCTTATTAAGGCATCTACAAGTAGCAAAAATGCAGTGTAAACAAAAAAAAGGTCTGCATTCAGTGAATCTAAAAATACCCAAATCTAGACGAGCTTCAGAAACTTCAGAATTGGTTCTCCGGTTTTGGATTAACAATAATTAATTTGTTTTTATTCAGAGTTAATACTACCACTCTTCTTAACATTAACCTTCTGAGCAAATCTTTATCTATAGTTGCTGCAACGCATTTGTGACTTGCAGCATATTTGATAATCGTCTCATCAGCATGCTCAGATGTTGTAACTTCTACAATGTTAAATTTGGAATGAGAGATTTCAATTGCAGTTTTAGCTATTGTAGACCGCTTTGGGCCCGCCTTATGTTCTATGTATGCTAACTCAGAAAGTACCACGTCAGGGATTAAAAAATTCAGTTTACCAAAATAAGCTTCAATTTTGTCGATCTGTTTTATCGGTTTCGAAACAAGAACCATTAGGAAGCTAGTATCACAAATGACGTCCATTTTTTATATTGCCATACCTACACCAATTAGCCTCCATCTATCTGCAATTCTTCTACTAATTGCAACTCTATCCTTTGGTATCATACATACAGGTTTCTTTAACTTTATCTCTATCTTGTTATCTCTTGAACTGGTAACCGTTCCAAGAGTGGCAGCAGTACCAATGTTCAATCTCAGTGGCTCCTTAATTTTTACAGGTTCAACCTTGACCATGTCTTGCGTTCCTACTGCTGTTTCAAATAGATGAGTTTCTATAGTAATATCTTCGATATCTCTTGGCAGGGTATTAGGTTTACCAATAACGGACCCGATTAAAGAATCACTCTTGACAAAAGTTGGATCTAATTTAGTTCCGATTGCAACGAGCCCTCCTGGCCTAACCGTCTCTACAAGACCTGCACCTGTTCCAAGGCTTTCAATAGTTGAAGTAATTGGTTCATATTTACTTCTTTTTTCGTCTAAAAACCCTGGACGAATTTCAATTTCATCTCCAACTTTAAATTCGCCTTGAAGTAATCCGCCCCCAATAACTCCTCCTTTGACTCGTTTTATCGGTACACCAGGCTTATTAATGTCAAATGAACGTAATACATGCATTATGGCTGTAGTGTTGCTTGCCCGGGATGGCGTCTTGATATAATTTTCGATACTCTCAATTAAAGCTTCAATACCGATCTTATGCTGTGCTGAAACTGGGATAATGGGTGCCTTTTCTGCCACACTTCCTTTTACAAAATCCTTTATCTGCTCATAATTATTAAGAGCATTATCATATTCGGTTAAGTCAATCTTATTCTGGACAATTACTATTTGATCAATTCCAAGTACCTGGAGTGCCAATAAATGCTCTCTTGTTTGAGGTTGTGGGACTTTTTCATCTGCAGCGATCACTAAAATGGCGCCATCCATCAAAGCTGCGCCCGAGAGCATATTTGCCATCAGACTTTCATGCCCGGGAGAGTCGACAAAACTTACTACTCTAGATAGCTCGCTTTTTCCTCCGCAATTCGCGCAAGTCGGTTGGGCGGAGTAGCTAAGCGGAGGCGGACACTGTTTACATTTGTAGAAGGCTGCATCAGCATAACCAACTTTTATTGTGATGCCTCTTCTTAACTCTTCGCTATGTGCGCTAGTCCAAACACCGGTTATAGCTTCGATCAATGTAGTTTTACCATGGTCTACATGACCTGACGTACCGATGTTAATGTTTGGTTGATAGCCAAACTCCTTGATATACCAATTGGGTAATGTTTCCCTCCAGTGCAACGTTAAACGTAAAATTCTGCAGGGATATTAAGGTAATTACATTTGAAAGTTTTTCGCTTTGATGCTAAATAGCCTTTAGGCTCGGTAATAGTTTTATTTCTTCTTGTTTACTTAGAAGATTCTTTATTTGAATCATCTTCTGCCTTGAAAGGCAAGTTGCCCTCGATTAGCTGACAATTCAATTGGTAAATTTCTTCAGTTACCATATTTCCTCTTACTAACTTTCTTAATCTGTTCCCATCTATAATATTTCGCATGCCTACTCCTCGAGAAAGCAGCACATACTTCTTTACACCGCCATGGACATCTGGACGCATGGGCGTTCCTGACTTGTCACTTCCACCAGTGAACTTCATCTTGCCCCCCGATATACCTACAACTGACGAATCAATAATGTCTCCAATCTTTGATCCCAGTAATGGTTGGGCAGCCCTATCTTTTAATTCCTGTGTAATACTTTTACCCCTAGTGTCAGATATGACAAGTTTGAACTGAGCCAACGTAAAATGCAAGCATGTTTATGGCTTTAATTAACCTTTGCACGAATCTAATCCTAGAATGCCATAAATCATTGAATAATAGGAACCCGATGAAACGATAACCACATCCTCTTGATTTTATAACTAGTAAGTATGTTAAATGCGTTCGCGAATAGATTACTGTACCTCTGAAGAATTTCCTCGACGAGATTAGGATTGCATATATTAGAGGCATGCTA
>JBEVTH010000150.1:0-5987 GCA_041156085.1 Candidatus Nitrososphaera maunauluensis | reverse complement strand
AAGCATCAATTCTACTCTTTGCATTAGAGGTAAATTGCAGTACTGTATTTACTACATTCTGCTCACTATATAATACCTCAGTTCTTTTGCTGATTATATCTGATGATGATGCTCTAGTCAAAGGATCATTTCAGAATTACTAATGAATTAGTAAGTATAAAATATTAGCGGAATCTTTATAACTTATTTATGCTTTGGGAGCCCATTATTCCTATTTCTATTGATTGTAAAAATTTACATAAAACCTTTCTTATGGATTCTACCACACGAAAGACAGCAGTCTTAAAAGCCCTTTTCTATTTGCTAAGGTATCTGTCATCTCTAGAAAGAATAACAATTTTTGATATCTTATAGTAGTATCCCACATAATACAACATATTTATTCTTGATTTATATTTTCATACGAGTTATATATGTCTAAAAATCAAAAAGTGGCAGTTGTAACTGGAAGTTCAACAGGTATTGGATATGAGACATCCTTGGCACTTGCCAACAACGGTTATCTTACTTATGCTACAGTCAGAGACATACAAAAATCTAAAGAAATAGAAAGAATTTCTCATGTAGAAAATATTCCGTTGAAAATAGTTGAAATGAATGTTGATAACGATAAGTCGGTAAAAGATACAATAGAAAAGATAACTCGCGAATATGGTCGAATTGATATATTGGTCAATAATGCTGGATATGGTCTTTTTGGTGCTTTGGAAGACCTTGAAATGAATGAAATAAAAAAACAATTTGAAACAAATGTTTTTGGAGTGATAAGAGTAATTCAAAATGTTCTTCCGGCAATGAGACTTCAAGGGAAGGGGATAATAGTTAATATTAGTTCGATATCGGGATTGGCTGGAATTCCCTCTCAATCTGCTTATGCAGGAACAAAGTTCGCAGTTGAAGGATTAAGTGAATCGTTATCATATGAATTGGAACCTTTTGGAATAAAAATAGTACTAATTGAGCCAGGTGTAATAAATACTGAATTTGTACAAGATCTGGTTGTCCCTACAAATAGGTACGGAATTGATAAAAATAGAAACCAAATAAATAGATCCAGTTTTAATACGGATAATACTTCATTTTCTTTCTACCACGATACAATAAAGAAATTTTTGTCATTTTACTTCAATGCAATGAGCAATGCACCTCATCCTCGTATTGTTGCTGATGAAATAATACAAGCAATAGAAAAAATTTCAAATGAAACGAATGTCATGCCTATCCTAAGAATTACAGTTGGAAATGATTCAAAAAAATACTCTAGACTAAAAAAAGAATTACTGGACAATGAATTTCATAAAGTAATTAGAGGAGATTTATTACGTTAGGTTATAATTCCTGAGCTATACAAATTTCAAACAAGTGTATTTAATTGGACTTCTCTTTACTTGTATCATCTGTTGACTGCTTCCGTTTAATTTCATTGTATAATGGCGAACAAATACAAAAACTTCCTATAGGTCACAAATCTACATTAGAATCTCTGTATGACAGGATATGTGTTATATATTCAATCCATCGTAGATAACCTTCAAATGCCCATTTGTGTGCTCATTATGCGAAACTTTCTTTCCAGTAAACATATCTATTACTTATTATGCGAAACGTTGGATACTTTCCCTTAATTCCGGAAACAGAATCATATATGGGAATGAATATTTCTCTTCAAGTGGCCTTACAATCTTGAATAATTCTTCTCCGAAAACAATTCCATTACTGGGGCTTTCGAATTAATCTTTGCACATTTATTCATATTGCAAATTCGACTTCTCCGTAATCTGCGCTAATCCTGTAATTGAGAGAAGGTAATTTATCCTCAAGTACCCTAGCATTGATTAACTTGTGAGGTTGTAATTATCGATTTTTATCCGCCATATACTTCAATAAAATTTGGTTTTTGTACTTATTGCAGTTGATTTTACGTAGGTGAAACAAGCTATGTATGTAAAGAACCTAACTCCATATGCTAATCATATTCCCACTCTTTTCATTTTTGACCCACATTTAGGACATGCAACTTTCTTGTGCTTTGTTCCACAAGTCATACAGTAATAGTTTAATGAGCTTTGACCAAAAGCGCCTATGGATGTTGATGTTGGTGTCATTGTACCGAATATTCCCATTCCACTGCCATTGCTTCTCATCATTCTACTTCTTAAGTAGAAATTCAGTAGCAAGAATGTTCCTATTATGGCAACTAATGAAAGAGGAAATGGTAATAACATGGAGATAGTAAGGCTGATAGCTATAGAAACACACATCCATGTTAGTTGCTGCATAAGAAACTGTTTGTTGTTATTATTCCAACTCAATTTTGCTCGACTCGAATTATCATATATATGCAGAAATATTAAGAAGTTGATTAACGTTGTGAGTTAACAATGTTAGTTATATAAAACCTTGAATGATAAAGCAATTTCAAAAATATGCTTTATCATTCATTTGTAAATAGTGAGTTAGAGTATTTCCTTTTTAAAAGAGAAGAGGAAAAACAACTTTGATTCCATACAAGAATATATAGATTGATTAATTAATTTGGTTAATTAATTAATTGGTTTGATGGTTCTAATAATTAATGTAATGCATTCTTTGTCCACGACTGCATTTTTAAAACTAAATTTTATTATCCCTTATGCAGCCTTGTATATGGGTCTGTTGTTGATATTAATCTTATTCGTTTGCCTGTTAGATCATAGTTAAATAATTGACTCATCTTATTCATTTACCCTTCTGTTTGTAGTATCTCAAATTGATCGCTTGCATTGCAAACATCAGAACCATTATCCAATTTTTACTTTTTTATTATTTTTATGAAGGTAATGACAATTACATCAGCCTGAGTTATTATAATGGGAATGGGGAGAATCCAACTTCAAATCAATAATAGGATAAACAAATTCAGACTGACTTGAAGATTTAGGGCATTTTTTAGCTGCATACGTGAGGATAAAAATGATATATTATGCAATCAATAAAATGTTTAACTGTATAACAAATATTCTGATCAATGGAACACAGTCAGAACATCCAAGCACCTGCAGGGGTAGGCTAATACATTAGTCCAAATAAACGATTTTATCCAACTAAAACCTATTCAAATTAAATATGAGTACTCAGAATGACAATTATCCTCTGATGAGGTTCTGAGGAGTCAAAATATACACAGATTAACCTGTCTCTTCTGTTAGTTAGCGGCGTTATAGCTATTTCACATTGTCATTGATTTGGGTTAGATCAAAATGAAATTCTTCTCCTTTTCCTGTGTTATAACAATATTGATGAGGTAAACTCTTCTTTCTCTCTCTGTTATGATGGGCCTCAGGTAAACACATCTAGTATTTACATATTCCTCATATTTGGCATAGTTGTAGTTGGTTTTTTCATGTTCAGATTTTTGCTTGTATCCATATTGATACCATCTATATGCGTATTATCAACTCTATTAGTGGAATTATTACTATTATTATTCATATCAGCAGGAATTATTATTAATCCAAATGTGGCCAGGATTCCAACAATTGCAAGACCTATTCCAGTACTTCTAGCAATCCATATACCTTTAGACCATATCTTTTCTCCAAATATAATAGCCGCAAATAATGCCATCCATAACAAATTCATCCACCCTAAAGACACCATAAGAAGAAAATATGGCCAACAGCAGCCAAGACAGTAAAGACCATGATATATTCCCATCTTTACTGCCCCGGAAGTTCCACTTTTCCATCTTCTCATAAAGAAGCTTAATGGAGATTCACAATATCCTATGCATTTTGTTTTTAAAGAACTAAATTGATATACTCCAGATACAATTAGTACAATTCCATATACTATTTGGAGTTGACTAGTTTTAAAATGCATAAAAAAATAGTTTACTGGGATAGACCATGCCAAAAGAAGCACAATTCCTGTTATAGCCCAAACTAGAAGGTAAGAGCCTATAAAGATGGTCGTATTAGCAGAATTAGTGAGATTTGATAGAAGCGATGATAATGTTGTACGGTTTTCTATCTTGGCAGTCTTGTCATTATTATCGTCATTATCACGTTCGACAAATACGGATGTCTGCGATTGGTTGATACCTTTACCAGGAGGATTACCTCTATTATTTTTTATCAGTCTATTATAAAGTAAAACCATTGGAGTTATTGCAGGAAACATCATTGCAGCCATTCCGATTGTCCAACTAATAGTAAATAATGAAATTGCAACAGGTTTATAATTCATCATAGCAGTCATCATATCTGGTTGGTCTTTAGATACTATCCAAGAAATTGCCGCTATTGATATTATTGAAATAAGAATGATCTTCTTGACTCTCTCCATGATTGCTTATGCCCTTTTGTTTTCGATAAAACTGAAATGATCTAAGAATAAAAAGATTTTGTTGATTAACTATCTTTAGCCATTCAATCCGTTCTTATCCTGTACTTTAGGATTTCAGATCAGAAATAGAGGGGGAAGGATATTGACAAATCACAATCAGCCAGTCCGTCGCGATAAGTACTCTTTCAGATTGCCACCAGGTGATGGTACTCTTCAATAATCATGGTAAAGATCCAGATAATACTTCTGTCATAATACGAATAAACCAGAGGATGGTTCAGCATCAGCAGCAGCTCTTACTATAAACAATCAATTTTTTCAAACGGGAACAATAGTAAAAAATTAAGCAATTATTATGCATATGGTATCAGAAATAGTTTTGGAATGACCTTTGATCCCATTACAGGTTATCTATGGGATACGGAAAATGGTGAAGCAAATTATGAGGGTTTAACAGTGGTTGGTACCGAGTCATGGGTCCTATATCGAGAACCACTGTAATGAAAGAGATTTAGTCAATTTTAAATAAATCGATAAAGGGACAACAAGTGAAGCAATTGTTTTAGAATGTGAATAGGAATAGAAATGTACTAGGTAGCAATCTGATGAGGAATGAGCACAAGATGCATTTTAGAATAAGCGTTCTCATAGATGCCTGATTCATTCTACTGGACTCAACTCCTTCAAGTATTCCAATTATTGATTTGTGTACCTTAGCTGTCACAGGATTTCGTATTGTTCAAGCCAAGCTTCAGCAATAATACCTTTAGACTTCTCTCCATTTATTCATTCCTTGTTTTTTCTTCTATTACACCAAACTCACTGACACTATTCATAGTAGAGTTATTGGATTTATTGGATTTCTTGTACCCAGTGGAACTACTTATCTCAATACATCATCTTTTCCCACATGTACTACCATATCACTCCTACTATAATTAAGCAGTCGTTTTTACTTCTTTAATCCATTCGCATGTGATACCGGCTTTCTGATGATGCTTTTCAACTGCTTCTTTATTTGGAGCATCTAGAAGACAATACCACCTGTCTTCTTCTTTGTTATACATCATATTATCGTGTGTGATTCCAAATTCATCTTTAGGCATTTTTTGTGCTTTTCTTAAAGTTTCTTCCTCAACATCCTTCAAAGGATGAACATCAAGAAATTTAGGCATATTGGGATTACGCTCCTTCCAAAATATATCTTTAACTTGAGCAATAGTCAATTCGTTTACTTTCTTCAATGCATTTTGTTGGCTATCTTGGTTATCCAATGTCAATGCTAGTATCTCTTCTTTGGCCTGCGATACACAAATACGATATCTTACAGCATGTATCTTACCGTATCTAATCCACCTTGCAATATTTGAGGTATTTCTTTGGCTATATTCTTTACTGCAAAGGTCAAGGCTGGCGAAATATAATAACACTACCTTTGTCAAGCTGTTCATTAATATCAATGTGCCATCACAAATTTTCACAATTTATTTATCGATGAACAGTACTAAACTTAATGGAGTAAATACTCAGCAACTTACTTGGTAGCTTAATATTATATTAACTATACGAAATTTAAAACCATGTTTTGACGTGATGGTATCGGATTTGACTCAATTAGTCCACCAGATTATAGGAATCAAAATACCTGTTGACATACTTAG
>JBEVTH010000149.1:2844-6029 GCA_041156085.1 Candidatus Nitrososphaera maunauluensis | reverse complement strand
TTTACACCAAATCAATCCTTTTTCTAACTATTTATTTAGAGATTAATCGCTAAAAAAGCGGGTGCGACATTAATACTGTAAATAGAGCCTACAGTGGCATAAGCATGTCCAAGAGATGGATTTGGCAAATTGTCTCCAAACCAGATTATCTCTACCGAGTAGTAGTAATATTGTGGAGAAGGCAACAACAGGAGCGATCTATATTTTCCTATCCCAAGAGCATTCGATAGAGGGTTTGAGGTTAAGTTTTTTACCGGTGGTATTACTCTCGCCGGTCAATCCACGAAGGGGAGGATGCATACCATCAGAGAGTATTTTTTCGAGTCGAATAATGACCATGATACCCATATAAAAAGCCGGCTTATTGCAGATATAAAAATATAGGGGCTTAATACCCTTATTATCACCGAAAATTCTATCGCATATATAAACCCAAACGATAATGATTTTAGCAGTCAACCATATGAAAAAGATAAAAGCCCTATAATATGGATTTAGTAGAATACAAAAAATAGAGTAGCTTAGGAATAAAAGAGAAGATGAACGTTATACCTTTTACTTTACGTAACCGATCCGCCGATCCATGGATGTACTAGGCATACATAATTGTATGTTCCTGCATTTTGGAATATTTTGAATATTTAATATAGGGAATAATCAATAAGATCAAAAGCGATCCATGATTCCTATCATAGTGGCCAAATTTGGTGGTAGTGCCATTGGAGTAGATGGTATTTTGATTCCACAAATAATTAACAGAATAAAGCAAATGGTAGAAAAGGCAAAAGTCATCGCTGTTTTTTCTGCTCCAATCATTACTTATGAAAAGGAGTCAAGATCTATGACCGATGTTGCCATAAAAGTAGGAAGAAGCTATGCATCCTCCAGTGCTATAGAAATCGAAGTTTTGCGTGAAGTTTATGAGCGAATTGCTAAAGATCATGTATCTCAAAAATTCCGTGACGATTTTTTGAAAAATCTTGATAAATTCTATCGTCAAGTAATAATCTCGCTAAAACAGGCAACTGAAAATAAGCGGTTTGTCGATTTAACAAGATCTAGAACACTTGCATATAGTGGAGAAATTACAATGTCCTACCTTATGGACTACATTATGCGTACCCACGGTATCAAATCCGACCATGTGGACATTGACAAATGGCCTATAATTACTGACGATAACTTCGAGGCTGCGAATTTTATGGTCGAAGAATCAAAACAAAACAAAGGTCACCTACTTGATCTAATTGAATACAATGAAGTTGTTTCAATTGGTGGTTTTATTGGTAAAACTATCGATGGACTGGAAACAACATATGAACGCGGCGGTTCAGATAGGACAGCAGCAGACATCGCAATACTACTACAGGCCAACTATGATACAAAAGTGGATTTTGAGAAAGATAATGCAGTATTAAGTGCAGATCCAAAAATCGTAAGTCATGATCTAACGTATATAAAATATCTATCCTACAATGAAGCAAAACTAGCTGGTATGTTCGGGATGAAAATTCTTGATCCAGTAGCTATAAAGGAGGTAGATAATAACAACTTGGACATTCCAATGGTTATTACAAACACTGCTGACCCGTCCAATATTACAATAATTCAAAAAAATCCGCCTATAGGAGATGATAATTTTGTAAAGATTGTTACAGGAAAGAACAATTGCGCAATTGTAAGAATGGAGAGCATTGCAGCCTCACACCTAATAGCATCGATTGAGAGAGATAAACAGTATGACAATTTCGTAAAATTATCTCCATATAGAAAGGATGATACTGAAATTACAAGATTGCTCTTTCTTGATGCAGATTATGTTAGACGACACGAACGTCATTTCAAGGCATATTATCCGAAAGTAGAAATTGTCTATGGAAGAGGTGTAGTTACTCTAATTGGCGATCAGATGTGGCGCATGCCAAAAATTGCATCTACAGCTAGTAGTACAGTTGGCGAACATGATATTAATATCCTGAATCTGGACGCACAAGAAGAAACATCAAGGATCTTGATAGTTGTAGAAGATAAAGGTACGAATGTTAGAGAAGCGGTAAGGGCTATACACACAAAACGAAGCAAAATTCATGGCAGTAGTAAGATTACATGATTGATGGAAGAATATGGATGGATGGATCTCTTGTAAAATGGGATGATGCACGGATTCACATCCTTACACATGGTCTACACTACGGAACAGGCATATTTGAAGGAATTCGCTGTTATAGAACTATAAATGGTCGGGCAGTCTTTCGTTTGCAAGACCATATTCAAAGATTGCTAGATAGTGGTAAAATCTATTTTATGGATCTAAGGTACTCTAAAGCGCAACTACAAAAAGCAGTAATCGATACAATCAAGGCAAACAAAATAGAAGAATGTTACATACGCCCTATTGCATATTATGGTTATGGTAAAATGGGTGTCAATCCTCTACCGAACAAGGTTTCTGTGGCAATTGCTGTTTGGAAGTGGGATGAATATCTAAAGGAAAATGAGACAGAAAGGGGAGCACGACTTATGGTCTCCGCATGGACCAGAATTGATAATAGGTCAATGCCTATGCATGCCAAGGCAACAGCAAATTATGCTAACTCTTCGCTAGCTAGAATTGAAGCACTGAAAGCAGGATTCGATGAAGCAATTATGCTTAATACAAATGGAATGGTAGTAGAGGCCAGCGCAGAAAATATCTTTATAGTGAAAGATAATTTACTCATTACTCCCCCTGTAGCGTCTGGAGCTTTAAATGGTATTACGAGAGATAGTATACTGGCCTTGGCAAGAGAGTATAAAATTCCGTATGAGATCCGCGATATTTCTAGAGATGAATTATACATATCTGATGAATCATTTTTAACTGGAACTGCTGCTGAGGTAAAACCAATTGGTGAAATTGATAATAGACTAATTGGTGATGGAAAAGATGGTATAATTACAAAACAGCTCAAGACATCTTTTGAAACCATAGTTCGGGGACGAGATAAGAAGTTTAGCAAAATGTGGCTAACGCCTGTTAACTAGGCGTGTACCGCATTAGAGTTCATGCTTAAAGAATCTCATCGAAGCGTCATGTTAAGATAAAATTCTTCGATAAGAACGGGTATAGAGACATAGAAAATTGAGCCTCCTATCCTTTAATTCTTTACCACTCATTGAGGAATAGATAGAATGAGCAACAAATT
>JBEVTH010000149.1:1632-2744 GCA_041156085.1 Candidatus Nitrososphaera maunauluensis | reverse complement strand
TTGACAGCATCTACATACATGCCGTATGATTATTGCGGGTACATATGTGGGCAAGGAAGTATTGGTCAGATGATAAAGGTACTATGAGTAATAGTATCTGTTCATGCTTTGAAAGCTCTACTAATCATAATCAATTCAGGACCACTCGTCAACTTTCCAACAATTACAGATTTTGAATTTGCAATTATACCTGAAGATAAAAATGGAGTTCCTCCATTTACTGTTACAGGTTCAACTTGTACTTGCAATGACTCAGCAATAACTTTGATCTCCTCTTCCGTGGCTTTTGGATGTACTGCAGCTCCTGTATTTGTTGCCACAACCATTGACCCTGTCTGAATAAATCCCCCGACTGTCATCGAATTAGTAGGTACTCCAAGTACATCTTGAACTTGTTGATCTACTTCACCATCAAATAGCGGAGATACTAACGCCCCATTATCATTAGCTGAAATCAAATTTCCAATTGCAGTAAATTTGCTTTTCAAACGTTCAACATTGAGCCCACTTGCCTGACTAAGTATCTGTATTTCTTCGTCTGAGGCAATTGAAGGGAGCAGAATTCCGTTATTATTCATTACGGTCATAGGACCGATAAGTCTAGTACCTGCTGCAGATACAAAGACTTTCTCATCAATCTGCAGGTATTGCATTAGCTTATTGATTTTTGTTTCTGCAAAACCAAATGGTATTATTAGTATTTTGTCATTAGCTTTTACGAATAATCCGATATTAGGACTCTTGTATACATCGTACTTATAAATTCCCAATAATTATTTTTTGTGAAATTGCGCATATGAACTATTGTATTTGAGTTATCTCGATAGATATTTTTCCGAATATTTTATTAATAATCAAGAACACACCAACAATACACATTCTATTTCCTAATTCTAATTATATTATCTAGGTCCATTCATCTCATCGGAGGCTGCGAACCAAGAGCGTATGTTAATATTATTTATAAAAAATGATATTGCTAATATCCATATAATGATTTCATATAATAGTGTTACTAATATATAGTAACAGTAAATAGTTGGTTTAGAAATGCTATGCACAACATATCAATAGAGGGATTTGTGAAACTATTCACGAAAAGAAGATGTTAA
>JBEVTH010000149.1:0-1532 GCA_041156085.1 Candidatus Nitrososphaera maunauluensis | reverse complement strand
GCACAACATATCAATAGAGGGATTTGTGAAACTATTCACGAAAAGAAGATGTTAAAATCCTTAAGAGAACAGAAGATTTAGAATATCGCTAATAAAGCTATTTCCCACACTAGCTCCGTAGAAAAATAAGTCCATTTCTTAGTCTCCAATATATTTATCCAACTAATACCATCATATGATTTAAACTTAGAAAATAGGATTAATTATTGTCACTTATCATAGGTATAGTAAGATAAAATCCAGTTAACCCAATGAATCGAATATATGTGCCTACAATTTATTGCAAATTAAGCGAATATATGTCTAAATTCGAAACAATTATGTTAATAATTGGCAAGTGCTGATAACTTCGCAGTTGAACAAGGAAAAGCAGAAAAGGCAATAGAATGGATGAATTTCTATGCTAAAAAAAGTAACAAGAGATTCGAAGCAAAACTACAGGGATATATACTTTCGACAATTAAATTTGGTAGTTTTGAAGTTATATCTTGGAAAGGCGATTGGTCGTCTGCTCGCAAAATCATGTTAAAAGCAAGCAACAAGTTAAAGATCAAAGTATTAGAGGCAGGTTATCATAAAAAAGGTAACCTTCTTTCATCGTTTTTTGGAGTAAGTAGTGAATATGCAAAAATATACCGTAACGGCAATTTTATTGGTCAAATAGAATTACAATTAAAATTAGGAAAATGGACAGTAAAAACATAAAAGTCCGGATAAGTAGATAAATTTGCTTTCACAGATAGAGGTTCACTTTCTTCAGATCTGAGTTAACAGAGAGCTTAATTGCTTTGTGGGTGCTATCTCTCAACTGCTATATTATCATCATAACCAAAAGAATGCTTCTACTTATGTCAGTTATCAATTTATATCTAACAAACAAGCAGCAACAATCAGTAAATTAAAAACATGTTTAGTGGAACGCAACAAAGTCAGATCCCTTTATGCTTCTAATCCAAGATACAGTTATGATAATGCAATAAGGTACAATGTTGAAAGATGCAGAAATAATATTATGATAAAACCTTTAAAATCGACAAATTGCAAATTACTGATGCTCAATTATACAAGGAGATAAAATCAAAAATGGAAAACACTGACAAAAGAAAGCGACAAAGTTTCATGACTGGCGTGATAATAAGATATATCCCAGATAGGTTATTTTGCGGAATTCTTTGCAAGGCTATCTATCCGACAAGGAAATACAGCTTGGACGCCAGTTACTAGAGTCTGACGACTACAATGCGTATAACCGAATGATCAATCTTATTGTTCGTGGAGTAGTTAACGATGGAACAAGAAGCTACAGCCAATAATCCAGAAGAAAAATACGAGGCAACAGAAAACCTTGACAGAATATGTACTATCTATTCAAAATTACAGTCATTTTGAATAAATAAAACTTCAAAATTAATTTGAATGTTCAATGAAGTCGCTAGCGGTATCACAAAACTACACTTGTATCTACTGCTTGCTAATTTGTACTTAGGTGTTATGCTGTTATTCTATACCAAAAAAGAAATTTGCTTATTTGT
>JBEVTH010000148.1:0-6207 GCA_041156085.1 Candidatus Nitrososphaera maunauluensis | reverse complement strand
GTTGGTGTTGAGGTAACTGTTGGTGTAGGTGAAGCTAAGTTAACACTTGTAGGACTATATGAGGTTTGAGATGGATTTAGAACAATTTGATTGCATGTCTGAGAACCGCTTGATGCTACTGAGGCACAGATTTGTGCGTTTTGTATGTTAAGGTTTATTGGGACAACAACTGTTATAGGAATATTGATGTTGGTGTTTTGTGCGCTTATTAGTTGTGCATTAGCAAATTGAACTGAAAAAGGGACAAATGCAGAAGTCCCTGATAACATTGCTGCGGCAGAAAATACTGCTACTGCTATCGTTAAAAAGCTCAGTTCTGTCTTTGATGTTGAATTTGTCATATAGTATACATACAGTATATATCGAATATAAAAGAAATATGAAAATAATTAAGAATTAAATACGCTAACTTAATTGATTTGTGAATTTCATATCCAGGAGCATGCAAAAAATAGTGGATAAAAAAAGTTATCATCTATCAGGTTTTACTAGTTTGCCAAAGGACGTATATCATTGTAGTGATGATGCTGTTGTCGCCGCTGATGATGATGATGATTGATGATGATGGATTCGTACTGTTGGCAGCAGAAGGAGTTAGATTATTTTGTAAGGTCTATATTTGCAGGAGATTTACCTCCCAACGCCTGACAAATTTGTTTGCCTCCAGCCATTAAAGCACAAAGTTGTAACTCTTGAGGTGTAGCATTTGCTGGGACTGTAGCTGTTATTGGTAATTTTATAGGAGTACCACTTGTGCCTTTTTGTAGATTTACATTAATAGTTATTTGCTTTGTAGCACCCGCAGCACCACCTCCAGAAGTAGTAGATTGTGCTCCAACACCGGTCGCGTTATTAGTAGCACCATTTTTTGAGTATTTGATAAAGAACTTTAATGGGCTTGATGCGGCGGCAGATCCTGATGTCGATGCAGTGTTACCACTTGTCTGACCCGTTGCCTGTTGTGCATTAGCAGATTGGAATGTAGAGCTCACCAAAACGGCTGTGGAATACACAGATAGAGATAATACTCCTATTGCCAATGATAATGTTAGATATTTGTTTCGTCTACATATATCATTTTTTATCGAGAACATTATTTTATCTAGAGACATAATCACATTTAACCAAACTAGAAGATATTTCGGATAAAAATACCAGAAATTACACATACATGATAAAAGCTGAAGAATGTGATACAAAAGATGAACGACGAACTTATCTGGGTTTTGACTATTTTCATGCTTCCTGTTCTACATCTTCTCTCTGATGAACTTAGGACATATCAAAAGTGAAACTTTTGATTTCAAGGGCCTGATTTCAGTTGAAAATTATGATACGGCGTTTGGCAAGTCTTACATTACACTAGATAATATCTTCTACATAGAACTCAACTGACTTTCTAGAACTGCAGTTATCATTTGTAAAAATGAAGTGATTATCAAGATATAACAAACTTATACAACGTATCGATAGGCTTGTAAAAACCTTTCCGAGTATAGGAGAATCAATAATACAATCAGTAACAAAAGCTTAAAATTATTAGAATCAAGTCAATCTTCGTCAGTGTTTAAGTATAGTACAAGATTATCGATTATTGCTATTAGTCTTATCATTACACTAACAATCAGCGTTGCTAGCATATCCACTGGCCTTGTTACTTTATCAGCAGCTCAACAGAAAAGACAAGTCACGATTACTACTATTCTAGATGATGAAGGTGATCCACCAAGAGCATTGAAGATGTTTTATCAACCTGCTCTACAGGAACTGAGAGCAAGGCATCCGGATCTGGATATTAAGTTAGACTATAGGCCTATTCCATATCTGAATTTACACACACAGTTTCTAAAGGCAATGGCTAATCAAACCCCAGTTGATATTATGACAGTAGATCAGATATGGATCGGAGAGTTTGTTCAAAAAGGATTTCTCACAGATCTAACAAATCGTACACATAGTTGGGGAAGAGAGAGTGACTGGTATCCTGCGAATTGGGCCGGCGGTATATATAATCATAAAGTGTATGGCGTATCGCCCTTTGCTGACATAAGAGGAATGTGGTATTGGAAGGATCTTTTGAATAAAGCAGGTGTTAACCCTGACTCGCTAAAGACATGGGATGGATATATTGCATCTGCAAAGAAGCTTAATGCAGTTCTAAGGCCTCAAGGAATAGAAGGAGTTCATCTCGTTGGTGTTGGTCATTCCCCTGATATAGAATTCTACCCTTATTTGTGGATGCAAGGAGGAGAAATCATTAAACAAAAATCAGGCCATCCAACAAAAGGAACGTATTGGTTTCCCGCATTTAATAGTACAGAAGGAGTTAAAGCGCTTGGTTTTATTAAAGCACAAATTGATGCAGGGGTAAAACCACAAAGACAACATTTTTGGGGTAAAGAGTTTCTTGATAGAAAGTTTGCTGTTATGCTAGAGGCGTTACAAAATCACGTACATATGAATACCACAGAGCAAAAACTGGCTTTCGAACAGAAAGTGGGCTTCTTTCCAATGTTTCCAGTACCACACCTGAGTGATCGTAGTGCCACATTGGAGGGAGGAGAGGAATTAAGTATTCCTCAAACATCAAGGAATAAAGATCTTGCATGGGAATTAATCACTCTAATACTAGAGCCTAAAATTATGGCAGCATATAGTATAAAATATGGGCTATTGCCAACACAAATACCAATAGGAAATGGTCCTTATGCACCATTGCTAAATCAAACAATTCCCTACTACAAAGATTTGATCTCCATGTTGTCAATAGCACGCACGAGACCCAATATACCAGAGTATCCACAGATTAATGACAACATAAGACAAGCAATCGAACAAATTTATAATGCTACGAAAGAACCAAAGCAAGCCCTGGATGAAGCCGCATTCAAGTCTGCAAAGGCTTTAGGATGGTAAGTAAAAAGGGTTTATGTTTAGACTGCCATACGGTTCCCATATTGATAATGAACACCCAAGTAAATCAGACTATCTAAATCCAGAGGTATTATATTTTGAAAACAGTTTGACTAGATAGCCTCGTCTTTCTATACATATACAAATAATATCACGATAGCCAACGCTGACTAGGGATTGATTCTCCGTTTCTAAAAAAATCTAAATCAGGGTCATGATTGGTATGATATTGGCACTTTGTTCAGTCAAGAATAGCAGACATTTGGTTTGTACTACATCAATGATTGGGATAGAAAATTAAAATATGGTAATGGAAACTTAGAGTCAATATTTCTGTCAATAATCTATATACAACTTTTCAGAAATCCTTTTGATTTTACGATATTTTTTAAATGTATTTACTTGATGATGTAACTGAGAATGCATTAGATTTTGTGGTTGATAGAGAAATGATATATGTAAAAATCTGTCTGCTTAATGGAAAGAAAAATGAAAAATTGCTCCTTTTGCATTGCTATTATTTTCAGCCCGTATTCATCCACCACGATCTTCTACAATACTTTTAGATATGAATAACCGCAATCCAGTACCTTCGTATGATTTTGTAGAACTCAGTCTTGGTGATATTTTAGTATCTATATCAATACCTACATGTATCTCCTACTATATCATTTCCGCAGCAGGACAGGCTGAGCGTCGATGCGGATACGGAACAGAGTGTAGGGTTTGCGGCGTAAGTCGTGCCCTTTATGGAAGCGAGCCTGGCGGTGCAACTGGTTAGCTGTGACATAAAGATACCCATCGGCTGCAAGCGAAAGCGTATCAGGCCATAAGAGTCGTGGGTCATGTGCTATCGTCTCCCACTGGCCTCCACCAGAGCGTCTACGCAGAATCGCGTTGTGTTCATAGTTAGTAGAGTAAATATATCCAGCAGCGTCAGATTCAAGCCCGTCTGCTGCACCGCCCCTATCACCTTCGTCATTAACGGTGACTCCCACCTTCTCTCTGTCGCCAAGCGACTGGTCAGCGAGAGCATCTGTATCTACACTATAGAGCTTTCGGCTGCCAAGTGGACAGTAGTAAAGCCGCGCACCGTCTGAGCTTATCGCGATGCCATCTGCTCCCATACCAGCGCCCTGTTTTACAGATCCGTCCGGTTGATGCTCCAATAACGGTCGACCTTCTACAATGGGAAGAAATGTTTGGATCTGCTCCGCTTTAGTCGAGGGATGGTCATGAAGCCGGCGATAGCTCTTACCGGATGCCAAGTCCACGACAATGATTCCGTTTGGCCCATTTTGTGACGAATCAGTGATAAAGGCCATGCCTTCACTGCCGCGCCGTAGATCAAATCTTACATCGTTAAGATAAGTAGTTGGTAGAGCCACATCCTGTGGAAACAGAATCTTTCTGATGACCTTATCTGTACTCAGATCTACGCAAACCAATTTTGGCCCACCATACATGATTGGCTGGAACATCGGGCTGCCTGTGTCAAGAATCCACAAACGGTCAGCTGGATCGACTACGACTGACTGCACTGATACAAGTGCCGCTGCCTGATCATTTTGGTCGGTCTGATTTATAGCCTCATCAGGATAGGCTACCGCCTTGCCGTCGCGTATTTCTGAGACTGTGAATGGGACATCGTCTCCCCACCTTGGAAAGTTTACAAAAATACGCCCTTGTTTCTGCGATACAGTAACTCCTGTTGGCATAGCACTGTCAAAATAAGCTACTGGTTCCAACGCACCCATCGGCTCATCGGCTGGTAACTCCTCTTTCGCAGGAGAGTTTGGCGTCGGCATCCTCTTGTCAGTTATCATGGCTTAAATACAACTTTAGTTACGTCTTCTTTCTTATCGAACATCTCGTATCCTTTAGGTGCTTCACCAAGTTTCATTTGATGGCTTATAATCTTGGTTGTATCTATACGCCCTACTTCAATAAGATGGAGTAGTTGTTCATTGTACTTTTTTACTGGGCATTGACCCATTCTGATTTGCAATTCTCGTTGAAACAATTGTCCTAGAGGAAATTTATCATAAGCAGATCCATATACACCCGGTATTGAAATAGTAGAATATTTTCTTGCAGTCTGGCATATCCAGTTAATCACCTGCAATGGATTAGATGGTTCGTAGGCAGGATTAGATACTTTTGAATGGTCATGACCTTTGTTACTACTATTACCACCAGCACCACCATCACCACCGCCAGCATGTCCAACTGCCTCATATCCTACAGCATCTATACATATGGCTCCTCTTCCGTTAGTTTCTTTTTTTATCCTTTCGACAGGATCTTCATTATCAAAGTTAATAATTTCAGCTCCAAGATCTTTTGTCTTTTTTAAACGAGTTGGCCAATGATCCACTGAGAATACTCTAGCGGCTCCACGTAAAAATGAGCTCATAGTAGCAAAATACCCTACAGGTCCTGCACCAAATACTGCTACATCATCTCCAGGCTGTACGTTAGCAATATCTGCACCAAAATATCCTGTTGGAAGGATATCGCTTAGGAATAACACCTGTTCATCAGTTTTAATACTATCTGGTACTGTTAATGCTGCTACTGTATTTGCAAATGGTATTCTTACATATTCAGCTTGTCCACCGTCATATCCTCCGAGAGTTTGAGTATATCCAAAAGCTGCTCCAGGCTCTCCTTTAGGATTAGACCTATCACATTGGGACCATAGCTCGTGTCTGCAGAACCAACAACGACCACAGTTAATATTAAATGGAATTACAACTTTATCACCTACTTTTACTTCATGTACTTCTGGTCCTGCTTCTTCAACTATTCCCATAAATTCGTGTCCTAAGGTTTGTCCTGGTTCCATCCCCTGTACAGTACCATGATAAAGATGTAAGTCAGAACCACATAATGCAGTTGATGTGACACGTAAAATTATATCTTCAGGATGTTGTGTTTCTGGACGAGGTTTATCGTCTATTTGGACGTCTCTTGGACCATGATATACTAAGGCTTTCATAATAATTGGCTTCTTATGCTTTACATAAAATATATGGGTTGTACATCAAGATAATTGCATTGCTTATTTCTTTATGTGATTTTACTGTGATACTTATAGTATTACTTGTTGTTGCCTTTACCATCATCCACTATAGGCTTAAATCCCAATTTTGTAGTCTTCTTTTCATGAGGAGCCTTGAATTTGGTTGGTTGTATCGATATGACTAGGCTAACAGACCTGCCAGTAATTTGCACTAAAACTGATTATGGTTTATATGGCACAAATTCTACACTAATTCAAACTGTATACTG
>JBEVTH010000147.1:0-6254 GCA_041156085.1 Candidatus Nitrososphaera maunauluensis | reverse complement strand
TCTGCACAGTCAAGTATATGCCATCAAGCTATAAATGCTTTTACTATAGCATTTAATTATATTCTCTTAATTACTTTGAAGTAATAGCGTTGTTTTGTTGCATGCTCATATCATATCCAGATTTGACATAACATATCTCATTTCAGACGATAGAAATGCACCATAACAGCTGTCCAAATTAGATGACATAATAATATTATTATTCCCAATTTGCCTACAGTTATTGTCATCTTGTTTTCGAAATCTCAAACAGCTTGTAATAAATGCCATCGAAGCTCAAGTCTATATCATAGATCTTATTCTGGAGAGTTTATGTGCAAGAAATGCTTTTTGCGATCCATAGAAGAAAAGACTGCCAGAACTATGTCTAAATTCTCGATGCTCAATTACGATGACAGAGTCGCAATCGGGGTTTCTGGTGGAAAAGACAGCTTATCCTTGTTATATATTATCAAGACTATCTTTGATGAACACCATCGCTCTAGCCTAGTTGCTATTACGATAGATGAAGGCATTACCGGTTATCGAAATGAATCTATTCAGATTGCAAAAGATTTTTGTGCAAAGCTCAAAGTAGAAAATAAAATTCTAAGATACAAGGATCTGTTCGGAACAGATATGGATGAAGCAATGATAAGAAGGCCAAGTGAAAAAAAAATGAGTTCGTGCTCAATATGCGGTACATTTCGTAGAAGAGCTTTAGACTTAGCAGCAGAATCTGTAGATGCAAATGTTATCGCAACAGCACACAATTTAGATGATCAATTGCAAACCTTCATGATCAATTTTCTTGCAGGAGATGTTGAAAGGATGGGTTGGAATTATCCTGGCCCGGTTCATTACGGCACCAATAATCTAAGAAAGATAAAACCCTTTGCTGAAATTTACGAGCAGGAGATAGTATTTTATGCTATGCTGCGAGAAATTCCGTTTCAATCAGAAGAATGTCCATACACGAATGAGAGCATCAGGACTGAAATTCGCCAATTTTTGAACGGTCTTGAAAAAAACCATCCAGGTATAAAGTATAATGCATATAATTCGATGATAAAGATATCGAAGGACCTTAAGTCATTTCAGAAGATAGGGAGCGAGTCTAATAGATGTTCAATATGTGGAAGAGATTCTACTGGAAACATATGTTCTGTCTGCAAATTAAAAGATGCGCTTTATTTAAATGTCAATAAATAAATCTTGGGCTGGATTTAAAAATTAACAAAAGGTCTCCACCGATGTCGAATAATGCAGCAAGATTTTTTTGTGTTATTGGTGGAAAATATCCTCAGCTTGCAAGAGATGAAATTTCAGCACTTTTTAGAACATATGGATCTTCAAAAATAGAATATTGTAATGATGATCTGATTATCGCCCAAGGAAGCTGTGATATCGAGAAGATAGCGCAACGAGTAACATATACAAAATACATAGCACGGGAAATTCAAACTGAAGATGATTATTCTGTTCTAAGAGGTAAAACATTCTCTTGTTCTACAACTAATGATATAAGAGAACGTGAAAGAGTGGTAGAAGATATAAAGAAAAAAACAGGGGCAAGAGTTTGTTTAAAGAATCCAGATTACCAAATAGATATCATATCAAAACCTACAAGGACCAATAGTTCACCTTTTTTTAACAGTCTCATAGGCATCAGAATACCACAGGTAAAGATAGATTGGTCGAATAGACTGGTGCTTAAAAGAAAATTCCATCACCCGTCTATGTTGGAGCCGAGACTTTGCAGAGCAATGGTTAACCTAGCTATGGTAAAGGAGGGTGACATCATAGTAGTTCCATTTTGTGGAACGGGAGGCATTTTGATGGAAGCAGAAGAACTTAAAATAAGAACTGTAGGTTACGACATTCTAAAAGATATGTGCATAGGGGCAAAACAAAACCACCTTGAAAACATTGCTATCAGTAATGCTTTACATATGCCGTTGAAACCATTCAAGGCCGCTGCGATTATAACAGATATTCCGTATGGACGGACCACTAAATTAATCAGAGGGCAGACAAGAGCGCAGATGATCGATGTTTTCATAAATAACGCAAGAACAATTGTAAAGAGGATGGTCATCATGTGTCAAAGGGATGATGAAGACATAATATCAAAATCAACGTTGAATATGAAGACTTGTCATTTATATCGACATAAGAGTTTAACCCGCAGCATTGTGACAATAATAGCATGGTAAACATGCGTTTGACTTTCCTCGGAACATCTGCCGCTGCTCCTACCCCTTTGCGTGGATTGTCATCTATCGCATTGGCGCGTGATTACGAACTGATGTTATTTGATGCGGGTGAAGGTATGCAAGGGAATTTCATTAAGGCAGGTTTAGGTATGAACAAAAAAATGAAAATATTCATAACTCACATGCATGCTGACCATTGTGTAGGTATATTAGGACTCTTACAAACGATGTCTCTACAAGGAAGACAAACCGCTGTGGATATCTATGGTCAACCCAGGCTAGCGGAATTTATCAAAGAGAACATACGAATCATAAATTTTGGGCTTACCTTCGATATTAATATTCACATAATAGATTGCGAAGGAGTTGTAGTAAAAGAGAAGGATTATGAAGTTGCCTGTTGTGACGCTTGCCATTCAGTTCCAGCTTATTCATATTCTTTAACAGAATTTGACCGGCCAGGAAAATTTAATATCACTGAAGCTAAAAGGTTAGGAATCCCAGAGGGTGACTTATATCATAAGTTGCAGCACGGTAATGACATCATAATGGACGGCAAAACGATAAAATCTAATCAGGTAATAGGATCTAAAAGGGCCGGAAGAAAAATTGGAATTTCAGGTGACACAAGACCCACTGATAAATTGCAAACTTTTTTCAAAAACTGTGATCTGTTAGTTTTCGAATCGACATTTAGCCATGACAAATATCAAAAAGCAGTCGAAAGTTTTCATTCTACTTCTAAGGAGGCTGCGTATTTAGCAAAGGCATCGTCAGTTAAAAAACTATTTCTTACACACTTTAGTGCTAGATACAGCGAGACTTCGCAGTTGGTAAACGAGGCAATTCAGATCCACGGAAATGTCGAGGCTGCTGAAGACCTCAAGGTAGTAGACATTCCATACAGAAACACCTTATCAAACAGCTAGCATAATCAATTTTTTGAATTATGCTAATGCTTATATAATTAAACCTCTAAATAATTAAAAGTTGAAACGATTATTTTTGAGCTGTATGGGATGCAGAAAATACCAACTTGTATTTGGTTAGAAAAATTATGTTTTATGTAGAGATTTTTATGGAGAATCCCTCCAATGAGACAAGAACAACAAAAGCCAGTGAAACCAAGAAAGGATTATGATTATAACAAGCCAATAGGTAAATGTGTAGTATGCTATACTTTGTCTGATTGGCATTGTTATGATTGTAACAACGATTTCTGTGAGGTTCATTTCCACGATCATAAGCAAAAAAATTTATGTGTAAATGCGTCTGCATAAGCGTGATAATCCAAGCCTGAGATAAAGGCAGGTTCATATCTTGAAATAATCAGAACACGGAAAGTTAATTAGAAGCTAAGCCAGCCTTTTTCTCTGATTAAATGAATGGATAACAAACAGAAGAAAGGATCTAAGGAAATCTTCGACAGGGTTATTTCTAACGCAGAAGATAAAGTAATAACAGAAGAATCTGCAAAACAAATTTTGACTTATTATGGTGTCAAGGTCCCAGGTTATGCATTAGTTACAAGTGCCGATGAAGCAGCAAGGAAGGCAAAAGAACTTGGTTTTCCATTAGTCGCAAAAATTGTTTCTCCTCAGATCTTACACAAGACTGATGTAAAAGGTGTTAAAATCGGCTTAAACTCCGAATTGGAAGTTCGTGAAACGTTTGATGAAATGTACAGCAGACTATCAAACAGATTTAATGTTAAGGGTATGCTTATTGAAAAAATGGTTCCAAAAGGCGTTGCTGAGTTAATTGTTGGATTGCAGAACGATCCGCAATTTGGTCCGATTATTATGGTTGGTCTTGGTGGAATATACACAGAAATTTTCAAAGATATATCGTTCAGAGTTCTTCCAATAACCAAAGAAGATGCTGAAGAAATGATTGAGAATCTGAAAGGTAAGCAAATCTTGAAAGGTTTTAGAGGTTCAGAAGCAGTCAATATAGACGTATTAAGCAATGCACTTGTAAGCATTGGAAATCTGGGGGTCGATATGGCTGATTATTACGAAAGTATTGATTTTAATCCTGTTATTGCATATCCTAACGACTACTATGTTGTGGATGCCAAGATAATTTTAAGACAAAAACAAGATCCAGAGGCCATTTCAAAAGCTCAACCAGATTCAAGTTATATGGACTTGTTCTTTAATGCCAAATCTATTGCATTAATAGGTGCATCTCCTGAACGGGGAAAGGTAGGAAATTCTGTCTTTGAAAGCCTAGTGAAACACGATTATAAGGGCAAAGTATTTCCAGTTAATGCAAAAGGCTATCCTGAAATTATGGGTATAAAGGCATTCAAAAGCCTTGATGATATTCAGGAACAAATTGACGTTGTGGTAGTAACAGTTGATCTAAGATTTGTTCCAGACCTACTGAGGGCATGTGGCAGAAAAGGTATTCATAACATGGTAATTATCTCAGGAGGAGGAAAAGAACTCGGCGGAGAACGTGCCGCTATTGAACAGCAGATAAAAGAACTATCCAACCAACTAAAAGTCAGGATCATCGGGCCTAATTGTATAGGGATGTTCAATGGAGAAAATAGGCTAGACTGTGCATTCCAAGGCCATGAAAGAATGATCAGACCCAAGAAAGGAGATGTTGCATTTTTGTCACAGAGTGGAACGGTTGGAATTGCTTTTATGGAAACATCTGATGCATTCGGTATGAGCAAAATGATTTCTTACGGAAACAGGTCTGACGTGGACGAAGCAGACATGATCTGGTATCTTTCGGAGGATCCCCAGACTAAAGTTATTGGACTTTATGTAGAAGGATTTGGAGATGGTCGCAAGTTCATGAATGCTGCCAAAAAAGTAATAACAGAAACAAAGAAACCTATCGTAGTATTTAAGAATGGCAGAAGTACGAGAGGTGCTAAACAGGCCGCCTCACATACTGGTTCTCTTGGTGGTTCGTATATGGTTGTTAAGGGTGCACTTGATCAATCAGGCATTATATCAGTAGATAGTTATGAAGAGCTTACGGGATCTTTGAAGGCGCTTGCCTGGCAGCCAGTTCCAAAGGGAAACAGAATTGCTATGGTAACAAATGGTGCGGGTCCGATTATTGCAGCAATAGATCACTTTGAAAGACTTGGTTTGCAGATGGCAGAAATTGGCGATCAGACGAAGAAATTACTCAGAGAACATTATCCACCAACATACATTGTTGGTAATCCGTGCGATATCACCGGCTCTGCCAATGCAGAAGACTATAGATTTGCTATAGAGGCGTTTATGAATGACACCAATGTCGACATTATTATGCCGTGGTTTGTATTTCAAGATGATCCGCTAGAAGAAACTATAGTCAATATACTTGCAGAGTTCCAAAATCAAAAGCAAAAAAGAAAGCCTATACTTGTAGGGGCGATGGGTGGACCTTTTACAGAGAAGATTTCTAGGCGTATAGAAGATAAGAATGTACCTGTATATTTCTCTGTAATTACCTGGGTAACAGCAGCCGCAAGCCTTGCAAAGTGGTCAAAAGTGACCAACGATCTTCAATAATAACACAAATATCCCGATCAAGATAGGCAGTTTGATAGACAAAAGAAAACTTCTTATATTTTAATAGCGAAGGTTAATCGAAATGGAAAGTGCACAACAAACTGAAATTATAACGGTTACTCCCAAAGCTGCTGAAAAGGTCGCCGAGTTTATGAAGCAGGAGGGGAAAGATAACCTGCTTCTTAGGGTATATGTATCAGGTGGAGGTTGCTCTGGTTTGTCCTATGGCATGGGTTTTGAAGAGAAACCTGACGAGGATGATCATGTAATAGAACAGAAAGGGGTCAAGGTTTTAATAGACAGTTACAGCCAAAGGTATCTAAAAGGGGCAAACATTGATTATGTGGACAGCTTGATGGGCTCAGGTTTTAAAATTAACAATCCAAACGTCACAAAAAGCTGCTCCTGTGGACACTCGTTTAGTACGGAATGAACGCTAGAACGAGTTGGTCTCTAGCTTCTAATTTTCCGTGACGATTTTTGTCACATCTTTTATAGCATATTATGGCCATAAACCTCTTATGTTCATAGC
>JBEVTH010000146.1:433-6337 GCA_041156085.1 Candidatus Nitrososphaera maunauluensis | reverse complement strand
GGATATTTTGAAGGTAAGTTTGAGCCTGTGAAATATGTTCGAGCTGAAATACACACTTCTAAGAATAGTGGACAGAGTATGACTAAATTTGCAAATGAGATACGTAAAAAACTAAAGCAGAAGAGTCTTGCTATGGAATTCAATAATCGTTTGATTCTAATTAGTGAATCTTAACGCATTAAGAGCACTTCTCAATCAATGTGATCTGTACTGACAATTCTATTCATTAATTTCAATAGGAGTTACTGCATGTACTGGTGAAAATACAACATCACAGAAGTAACAATATATTTGCGATAACTATAGGACTTGTCCTTGATATTTTTCGTAAGTACAACGTAGCTGGAACTGTGTGATCTGGATGTCCGGTCAACTTGACCGATCTATACTCTTAAAGAACTTTGTAATTCAATAATAACCGATGATTCTATATATGAATGCAAAGTCGAAACTTAGAACTACTGGAATAACAGCGGTATCTTCTGAAATGAGATCTGATAATAAGCCCACTCTATTTGAGTTTGGCGCATTCGTCGTCTTGACAGTATTGCTCTTTGTAACTGTCCTTTCAACAACAATGGCAGACAATTCTTTTGCTCAGGGAAATAATAAAACAACTGTCGGATCTCATCCTTCGAATACAAACCCAACTATCGCATCAGCAGCCGCCGCCGGTAATAATAAGCTAAATTGTCAATCCATAGCTGCAAAGATTGCAGGTATAGTAATTCCCAATCCAAGCAAGATATGCGATGTACTTATACTCAGACAATCTCCAACAATAACTGGTCCTGGTAATATGAATATGAACAAGTTTTCAACAATAAATTCTATAGTAGAAGTTGCATCTGTGTCTGATTTGATGAGTAAACCGGCTAGCAATGCTACGACAGCATCTTCATCATCCTCCTCACAAGCAACAGCAAACAATTCATCTTCTCAGAAGGTATTTGTCATGGGAGAATTTTCACTGCTAGAACAACAACTAGTACCAATGGTTAAAGCAGCAGCTACGTCTAATTGGACTATTGCAGCAGTTCATAATCATATGGTACAAGAGAAACCAAAAATGATATTTGTGCACTGGTCTGCACAAGGAGATTTGAACACAATAACAAATCAAATAAGGAGTGTGTTATTAACAGTCAGCAAAGTACCAAATGCAGGTAGCCGCTAAGGTTAGGATAGTATAATGTGCATTAATTTAATCACAACTTAATTAAACAAGTAAACTCTGTACTCAGAGCCTTCTATTTTTTATCAGAAATTTCATAGATACATGTACACTCTAATTAGCGTAAGGGGTAGCACTACCGTTCAACTATCCAATATGTTAATGTCAGATGAATCAGATGTATTGAATGTGATTAAAGATATATCGATGTCTACGTGATACCAACAGACACAATTAGAATAATTGAATGCGTACAATTCCAATCTAGTAGTCCAGATAGTCACAAGATATTGCCAATACTACAGAAAGTAGAAGAAAAACAGGACGGGAATGTTTCTGATGTGATAAAGGCGGCCAGTCGTAACTTAGTTCAACAGATTTTGGTATGCCTGTTAAATCGCTATGTCCATCTGCCAATATACTAAACGTGCTTCTATCTCCAAATCTCATCTGTGGCTGTTTATCTGCCTATACATATGTGACTCGTATCAGGTTATTACTTATCGCAGGGGATAAGTACGAGAATTATTACTTTTGTTATTGCCAATTTTATTAAAAATATCTAGGGCTAGTGAAATACTTTCAAGTTGATACAGCTTTCTCCTCGTTTTCTTATATTAAGACTCACTAGAAGTAATATTATCCTCTTTATGTTCTACTTTTTTAGTTGTTGTTGTTTCTTGAACTTTCTCTAAATGTCTGCTGCTATCGTCTGAGGAGTATATGTCTGCTTTATCAATACCACCCGATTTTGTTGATGATGTTCCAGAACTAACTAACTTAGATACATCTTCTTTAGTATTCGTAATTATATTTTTATCTAGATCTTTGGCTATGGTTGCCTCTGTCTGTGGGTTTAGTACTTTTCCATTCTCTGCCGATATTCCTGTGGTGTATGAAATTACATCCTCTGGTTTAGTATTACCTTTCACTATATCTGCAGCAGCTACTCCTCCATCATCAGGACTCCTTATTCCTTTGGCAATGCTTGCTCTTGATATATCGCCAGTGTCTAGTATTTTCTTGTATTTATCTCCGACGTTTGTTGTTGCTCCAGCAGCATCACTTGCTATTTCTGCTTCTTGAGAAGAAGGGTTTTCTCTTTTTTTATCTTTATTATTATCGTCGGTCATATTCATATATGCTATAGCATATGCTCAACAAATTATTAAAATAAGATATATGTAGATAAGCAGAGAATATAGTGTTATAGTCAACAGGAATATTAGAGGCATCTTCTTCTTCTTTCTTCTTTTTCTTCCTCACCAAACCCTAAGGTTGCTGTTGTTACAGCAGTTCAAGTGGAATAGGCTATGAAATATCTTTTATGTTGCCCACAATGAGGAATCTTATGCTCTTATTGTTGTTTATTCTAACATCTCATCTTGTATATGTCTTATTCTTTCATATCTGAACACGAGAGTGGGCCGAATAATAAAATGATGTTTGAGAAACTAATAGATAACAAAATTCGTTTATGACGAAAGAGTATGGTCAATAATAATCCTAGCAATAGGCGTATTGATGAGAAGAAGGGCACAAGCACAAGAGTATAGGGACAAACAGTTAGACAGACCGAGTCGCTAGAGAGAATAACCAAATTATCTGGATTCTCGATTTCGACTTGTTTAGATAATTCAATTTCATTCTTAACAATCTCTTCAAATTCTGGATCGAGAATTTTGTTCTTAGTATCATACGTTCGTTCGATCATCCTTACACTGACATTTCTTGATAACACACATAATGGAATAGAGTTTCGAGTCTTGATTATGGTCGTAATGATCGTTGTGATGATCGTGGTGATTGCGATAGCTCAGAAAAGACAAGATAAAATGATAGAGATGCAACGGGTAGGTAAATTTATCTACCACCACAACTAGATATTTTAGTAAAGATAAACAATTTCTCTATCATACTGCTTCTAACCCTTTAGCTTCGCTATAACTTCTGCGACTTCATTTAACACTCTAGCCATTTTGACTAATTGCTCAGAGATAACTATTAAGATTTGGTCATTATCAACTGTCTTTTGTGGGGTTTGACGTCTATTTGTTGTGGTTGTTGTAGCTACGAGAATCTGTTCTCAAATAATCGAAGCTTCAAAGCAAGAAAAGTCTATACCTCAATCGATTCAAAGCAGGAAGAGATTTACAAATTTGTTACTAGCGCAGAATACAATAGATATGTCAGAATGAAAATAGGAATAAAATCAAACCTTGACGAAATACAAAGAAAGGAAGAAGACTATCATAGGACAATGTGGCATAAGAGAAAGGAATTTGTAGACAAGTGGTTCGAATTATCATAATATTTTTCATAAATCTGAGTTAATTGAATATCTATGTTATGCCGTTCAGTAATGATTGCTGAGTAGTATTTATGGTCTTTACTGACAAGTGTCAGATCATCTCCAAGTTCCTTGCATTTTTCGATTATGGCTTCAAACGTTCTGTCTTTGTCATAAGGATAAAAAGTAACACTTGAACCTGTTCCTTCTATCTCTATAAGAAAGCCAGACCGCTTTATGGTTACTGAAAGTAGAGGACTAGAAGTTATGTTAATCCACCATTTCCACTTTAAGCAATTTTTTACACTTTGAAGAAAGTATCTTTGGTTGATGTTTTCAAATATTCTTCCGACGGCAGTCTTTAAGATATCTTCTCTAGCTTTTTCAGTATAGTCTGCCAATTCGTCTTTGAGTCGGTCACTAAGATCTTTTTTATATATAATAAAAGATGGAACAGGAATGTAAACTGGTATTTTATAAATCAGGTCCTTTGCCTGGTTCTGATACTTCTTCTCCTTGTTGTCGTCTATGAAAGCTTCCAGTGAAAATGAAGTTGATCGATTGCATATTCGGAAGTCCATCCCTCATCATCACCAAAGCCTTTATGTACGGAAAACGTATCATTCATTGTAGTGCATCATCTCTTGGTATACTGGCTGCTGTAACCAGGCTATGGCCCTGAACCTCGACTGGTTTCAGTAGCGATTTACTTTTCTCCAATTTTTCCGCTATGCACCTTTTTGTCAAATTCAGATTCATCAATTGTCTCAAGCCTTCTGGATAATTATCCTCCCTTCTTCTTCCTGCACCTTTTACAAAGTCCGCTTTCGCTATCCCTAAATGGATAGCATATTGCTTGGGCAGAACCACAGATAATGATTGATCGCCTATCATCAGGTTCTCACTCCAGATTCCTTTCCTAAAGCTAGATTTACTAGTTCATCAATTAGCTTCTCATTGTATTTGTGTACATGAAGCTTTCCTCTTTGTATGGAATAGTCATAAACTGTAAATACTGTTATGAATCCTTCGTCATATTCTGATCTCAGACCTTCATATCGATAAACTACTTTTTCATTTGGATAGCCATTAAATTCACATATCTCGCAGAAGGAATAGTTGCGATCAGAAACTGAATACAGACTTTTCAATATAGTTTATTGCCTCCAGTATGATTATTGTTGTCTGTTACAAAGTGATATGTGCATTGGCAGCGCAGTCTTAAACCAACTAATTCATTGCTATATAGGCCTCTACAACTATTGCAATTGTTTGTAGGGCATTTCGTGGTTATAAGTTCATTATTGTTGTAACTTTTCTGTGCTTGGATCTTTTTTCCCTAACAATATACGAAGAGAGTCCCTGAATTTAAGGATTTAATGGACAAATAATTTCCTATCCGTATTACTACACTGCAACGAACCTTAAAGAATTATCATTTGTTTTCCTCTGATATTTGTCTAGGTTGAAAGAATCCACTCTGCAAAAGTTGTTTCGACAATTCGTTTTTGCTTGACTGGTCAGCGTTGCTTAACGCGGAAAATATTGTTTGTATCTGTGATTAAAGCAAATCATATTTTTCATTCATATCTTGTATTTGTTTGTCTTTCTCCTGTAATTTGCCTTTAATAATAAACTCATTATCTTTAGTTTTTTCATTTAGTTCGGCGACTTGTTTCTGCAGTACAATTTTATCGGCATTGATTGTAAGGGAATCTACAGCTTTAAGTAATCTTCCATAACTTCTTTTTCTGTTGGTTTGTAATATGAAGCTGAAATACCAATATCATGCCCAATGGTAAGCTCTACATTAATTGGCTTCATGACCTGTTCAGCTCGGGATTTGTAGAATTTCCTTATTCCATGTGCTCCTTTCCATTCCCTCCTATTCGTTCCACATGGAAGTGGTTTACATAATCCTTGGGCTCTGATAGCACGTTCTAACAAGCTTTTGATGCCGCTGCTCTTGAGCTTTTTAGGATAGGTAGCTACTCCGAACTTTGCACCATAATTCATATCAGTAGTTTGCCACAAATCCCTCATCAACCATGAATTTTCTGTTATGGTCTCTCCATGCTCTGAACGGTAATCCATCCATTCCTTCAAAGCACTATAGGCGGCAGGGGTAATGAAGCAATAGTATTCTTCAGCATCTCCTGGATAAATCAATAACTTTGCTGCAATTATCTCGTCATTCTCATTGGTTATTGATTTTACGTGTTTCCACTGTAAATAATCCCATGCACCAAGTCTTATGCCTGAAGAGCACATCACATAGATTATAGTCTTCATACGTCTGTCAGGGTATTCTGAAAGTTTCCTGAGCTCCTCTGTGGCGGGAGCTCTATCATTTGATGCTTTTCTTCCTGCAGGAATACCTCGTATTATCTTCTTCCAGTTAACAATAGGAGAATCACTATTCATTTCGCAAAATAGTTTT
>JBEVTH010000146.1:0-423 GCA_041156085.1 Candidatus Nitrososphaera maunauluensis | reverse complement strand
TTTGTAGCCTTGTAATAGTTCCCAATCGTAGAATGAGATATCTCACCATTGTTCGCTCTTTGCTTTTGAAAGGCTATAAATTTCATAAGAGAATTCTGGGCCCACTGAGGATTTTGTTTTGCTCTTGCTAAAAACTCGATAGCCTGCTCTCCTAGGGAGCCTTCAAGTTGGATATAATCTAAAAATACCTTCAATCGTCTAGGGTATTGTCTTTTACTCTCCGGTGCTTTTAGAGCATAGAGAAATACAGACAATGGGTCTTCTCCTATTTTTATAGACAAATTATTATCTTCGTTATATTATGAGAATGGGCCGCATTTAAGCATCGTTATCAAAATGGGCCGGGTCGGATTCGAACCAACGACCCCCGCCATGTCAAGGATGATTTCATTTGAAAATAATGATGGTGATTCGATAGATAAT
>JBEVTH010000145.1:0-6357 GCA_041156085.1 Candidatus Nitrososphaera maunauluensis | reverse complement strand
CCTTCATGAATAACTATCAGTGAATTTAAGGTGATAAAGATTTCATATTAAATGTTATATAATAAGAATTCAAATATTCTATCCATCTTTTAACTAAAAGCGAGACGAAAGACTAATCACATTTAACATGTAGGGCTTCCCTAGATTAAGTATATTAGCAACGTTTGTCATATTATATCTAGATATGTCAGAATACGTGGAAGGAACGTTTAGATGTTCTATTTGTGCGAAGGAATTTCTTAGTAGAGATGCGACCAATAAACATATCAAAGATACCCATGATAAGGAAGTTACGAAGGTTGTAGCATAAGTCGTATAGCACCAAAATGACGAAGAATACTCACTCACAAAAACAAATCAATAATACCTTTCAGACGTTTTGAGAACGGACAAATTTCTTTGAATACCAACATACCATTGAATAATACAATGACTTATCTTTACGTATATCTTGATGAGTTAATTGAAGAACGGTATTTCAAGAAGAACGAAATTAATAATGAATGGGTTCAAAATTAACTAAACTAATTATGCGATTAAACTAAAGTTATTGATAAAAATCAAGGTATAAACATAGACTATATTGATTTTACTTTTTTTCGATTCGGAGCTTTGAGAAATACGTAGATTTTACTATTGGATCTGGCTTCTTATATCTCGTAAGCTAAGAGTAACCCAATAGCAACAAACGATTTTATTAGATTTTATTAGACTTAACACCAATTTTCACCCTAGATTTTATTGTATTTATTACGTCCACGAGTATTAGGAGTTCGCTATTATGAGAGAGATATATAACAATACTAAGCAGCCAGTAAGAAAACTAGGATACATTATCTATAATTTTATTTGAAATCAAAGAACATCTTATGTATCAGGATATGAACAAGCAAAATGACTATGTCAGGAAAAGATAAATCTGAAATTCCAAAAAACAGAAACAACAAAAAAACAGATTTTAAACAGTCGATGGATCTTGACTATGCTGTTTCAGAGGGTTCAAAAGTTGTTTTGAATGCGCATGATTTAGTACAAGGTAAAGATATCAGCACTATCAAATCTTATTCATGGAAACAAGCCAGTAGTAACATGCCTGTTGCAGATCTTTATAATGAGAACACTCAAAGTGTTTCATTTACTGCTCCTTATATTAAAGATAATGCTGATAATATCAGTCTAAATTTTGAATTAACTACTACAGATGATAATGGTAACACAGCCATACATAATGCAAAGGTGACTGTCAAACGAGTACAGAGGGCTATTATATTTCAAGGTGGAGTTTCGCTTGGAGCATATGAAGCAGGAGTATTTCGGGCTTTGGTTGAAAAACTCACCAGTGAAGATAACAAAAGAGGTATAAATGGAAGACCTTTGTTTGATATTGTTGCAGGTACGTCTATTGGTGCAATGAATGCCGCAGTTATTGTAAGCCACATTGTTAATGATAATGGATCTTGGAATGAGGATCTTGTTATAAAGCTTGAGAACTTTTGGCGTTATCAGAGCTTTTCAACAATAGCTGATAGTGTTTTTAAAAACCCATTCTTTAGTGGGTTGTGGGATTTTTCACATGATATGAACAAAATATACAAGCGATATTGGGATGGTATATTAACAACTGAAATTGTATCGCGATATGCAGAATTTAATCCGTATCTTAGAACAGTATATGATTTTTGGAGAGATTACTTTATCGACGGTTGGTATATTCCAGCTACAGGTGAAGCTGCCAGAAGGTATTATTCTGCCAAGCAGTTTAAAACCCAAGGAACACCACATGTAGCTTCAGGAATACAACCATGGTCCATGTTTGGCAAATTCTTTGATTTCTCAGACCAATTAAATTCCATGCCAAGACCTGACAACAAACACATACTACGATTTTCTCTCAAGGATACGCTTGAGCAATTTGTGCACTTTCCATTAAAATCAGCAGAAGGTCAACCAAGATTTCTTTTAGTCACAGTTGATGTACAGACAGGTGATGCTATCACATTTGATAGCTATTCTGAGAAAGCAAAATACCATAATGATACAAGCTCTTTTATCTACAATAAAAATGGCATTGAAATCGAACACGTACTGGCAAGTGGAACCTTCCCTGACTTCTTTGACTATCCAGAGCTTGAAGTTGAAAATGAAAAGTCTACAAAGGAAAAAAGAATCTTTTGGGATGGCGGGTTTAGAAGCAATACGCCACTAAGAGAACTAATACAGGCACACACAGACTATTGGAGAAATAGACGGACAAACAAAGGTGAACATGATGATATTAGACGCACGAACAAAAAAGAACAAGAAGATGATGATATTCCAGATCTGGAGGTATATATTGCCGACTTATGGCCATCTGAACTATCTCAGCAGCCAGTTTCTTTTGATCATGACTTTGTTGAGGATAGAAAATGGGATATAATTTTCGGTGATAGGACAAACTATGATGAAAAGGTAGCAAATGTTGTTAGCGATTATGTTGATTTGGCTAAGCAGCTAAGGAACTTAGCAAGGAAAAAAGGCGCCTCTGAGGATGAAATAAATGATATTTTAGAAAAACAGGCTAGTAGCAAAAGTAGACCAGGCCATCTACCTAGAAAATATGCAAATCTTCTTGATGATAGATTTAGGTTAACAAAAGTTGTTCGTATTGATCGTAAAAGCGATGGAAATGAAGTTGTGGATAAAGTATTTGACTACACTTCCAAGACTGTAGAAAGGCTGATGAAAGATGGATATAACGATGCATTAGATCAAATAGCTAACGAACGATGAGAGATGCAATTACAGAAATATTCAATGGAAATGGAAGAAACAACGCTATGATGCATATCCAAAGTCTGGAATGAAGCCTCCAACAAATTCAACGTGTAGAAGAGTATATGAAAAACAGAATAACACAAAAGTTGACCGCCGAAATGAAAAGCAATCAACATAAAGAATTTTACATACACGATTAAAGATATAACAAGGGTTTACCTTTCTACAATGCCAACGAACCAAACAATCTATCGGCCAGATATAGGCCATTGTTATTATTTTCCCTTTTTACCTTCGTCATCATTCTTTTCATAATCCAATTTCTCATCAATCTTTTTCTGTAACTCTTTATAGCGCTCATACTTCTTGGTCCACTTCGAAAGCACTAACCATTGTCTTATTCCTATCCCCAGCCATATAATGAAAATTAGAATAGGTATGGCCCTTGCAAGAGCAAATCCCCGTCCAAATGTCCCTCCAAATCCTTCACGGTGTTGCATTCCACCATCAAAAAACATTGGAGGTCCCAATACGGAAAAGGTAATTACAAATGAAATTGGCGGCAATATCATAAGAGTTATAATCATCAAGATAAACATCTTTTTTGTTTTGTTTAACTGTGAGATAATTCCATCCATTATCTGAAATAGATTCTCATTAGAGTTATTCTTCTTAGAATCAGCAGCCACGATTTACCCTGACTCCTTTCGCTTAAAAAACAGTGCAGTAACCTTGTTACCTATCATCATCATCACCATTATTATCAACAGCAGTTTCGCCTCCCCTTGGAAATAATGCCTCATAAGGTTCCAAAATTTCCCTCAGAATCGCTCGTCCTTTTTCCGAAACTTTGTATTTTATTATAGTCTTGCTTCCCCACGACTCTTCCATTCTTGATATGAGTTCTTTTTCCACCATGTCATCAATTATTTCTTTGTGCTTAACGTTGTTTAGCCCGCAATAGCTCATGAGTTTGCTTTGGTTAAGTTCTCCATATTCATAGAGTTTGAACATAATATCTTTCCTTATGTATATTCTGTCTCGATACTCATGAACCAAATTAACTCAGATGGAATAGATAGAATTGGAGACTGTTTATTTAAGAAGGTTAGGTTATTACCACTCTTCATTTTTGCAGTTACGAGCAATTTAAATTTAAGAACGATAAAAGGCTTCAGGTAACAAAGTTACGTCTCATAGGTAAACAATGGTTATAACGAAAATAAGGTCAATATCTCTTACAATGACAAAAATAAAAACAACAAATTCAAGACTTATGAGTAAAAAAGTGCTACTACCTGCGGTTATGGCAGTTGTTGCTGGTGCCTTTATTCTGACAGGAATATTCGTAGTATACACAGCAATATCCACCTCTGCTTCTGCAATACAGCAGCCAACAAATACGACTACCACAGGACCAGGAAATGGACAATTACCAAAGGTTACTGGCTCGATAAATGTTATGCAGGTGACAAAAAATGTCATCAAAGATAATCTCAAGGTATCTTTTTCGCAAGCAGCAGATATAGCAGGAAAACAAATCACTAATGGCACTGTTATAGGAGGTCACATAGGAGTAGTGCAAGGATATCTAGTATACACATTCTTTGCAGTGAATCCTGGAACCCAGACAGGATATCTAACCGTTGTTGATGCTGGAAATGGAAAGGTACTCTATACATCACCAGGTCAACAGATGGGAGGAGATTCGATTGGCACACATGGTGCATTTGGACAACAGGGACCACATGGATTAGCAGCAGGTGGATTTGGGCACGAACCAATGGGATTTGGACCATGGAGAGCACCTGGAGGATTTATGGGTGGTCGTGATGGTGATGGATTGTGGCATTAGGATCAGCTATCCACTCATCCACTCCACTTACTTACAGGGTGACACAACAAATGATGGTCTTCATTAATGTTAGTTGTGAAATAAATGACTTGGTCGAATACAGAAAATCTAAACTAAATGAACAATACTACTTGAACGCCGAAAGGCACTTGACGTCAATTAGTGAGACTCGCGTCAGGTGAAGCAACATGATGAATGACGAAGGATGGAAACGCATGAGGGGATTTATAGCTTGGGGTATACTTGGGTTGATAATCTTAGTAGGAGTTTCAATTGTTGCATCGCTGGTATTCTTTGGACCTAGATCGTATGGAACCTTCCATCCATTCTTCCCAGGCTACTTATTTCCATTCCATTTTGGATGGATAGGAGGCATATTCTTGCTATTTGTAGTCTTCTTTGTAGCAAGATGGGTTTTATGGCCTCGGAGAGAAGGAAATTCGCTTCGTTCCTACTCACAATATTATGATGATGATGCACAAAAGATACTAAGAGAGAGATACGCCAAGGGAGAAATCACAAAAGAGCAGTTTGAACAGATGACGCTAGACTTGAAACAACATGACTAAATCCCTCAATGTATTTTTTCATCACTAAATATAGTAAGTTGTCCTAATAGTCAAGAGACCCCTGTGATCTTTTATTGAGTTAATATTGTCGACACCATGCATTGTTGATAGATAATACTGATTACAATTAATAAATATGATTTTGTGTATATTAGGTCACTGCGATGCTTGCGATCCTCCTCTGCTGACGAGAGGTTTTCGACTACATTTTTCCTCTCGTCCATGGAGGATGACTACGACGACATTCATAGTCATTGATAATGTAAACAACAGCATCAACAAGAATAATCCAAGAACTGCAAACCTTCCAATCAACTAATTTAAACATGATATTATAAATCAGGCTTCTACTATAGTGATACATCCGACTAGCCAAAAGAGAAGAACGATCCATCATTCAGAATCTGCACAATAGGTAAAGGCCTGTTGTGTCTATAGAAATGATGAGTTGCCGCCATATGATAATAATAGGTATATCTTCAATTCGAAAGAACTTGAAGAACTCCAAAACAATATGACGGTAAGGGCAAACCAAGAGGCTGCTTTGGAACCTAATAAAAGCGGTCTTAAAAGGAAAGCCGCATGTCTTTGAGAGCTAGTCAGATTTTATTACTATTTATTTCACACACACTCATCAATGGTTAGATCTGAAAAATCAATGTTTGATTTCAAATATTAATAAATGATGCTGCTCGTATATATCATAATGAGGATTATTAAAGTTGAATGCTAATGATCTAATGTCTCCTCAAGTTGTTGTAGCAAAGCAAAACACCAATGCTGAACAGATTAGTGCAAGGCTATTGGCTGGGGAATTTAACGGATTACCAGTAGTTGATAATAGTGGTGCTGTGGTAGGTATAGTTACTGCACTTGATATCTTAAAAGCCATCCAAGGTAATAGCGACAGGCAACTTAACACGATGGTAGCAAAAGATATAATGACTCCAGATCCCTCAGTAGTGAAAAAAGGTGCACCATTAGAAGATGTAATCGACATTATGGTTAAAAAGCAAATTGAATTAGTGCCAGTAGTAGAAGAGAATGGCAGTAAGAAGCTTATTGGTGTAGTAGCCAGATTAGATGTACTGAGAGAAAAATTAAATGAAGGATTTATCATTATGGGAAAAAGAGGGGCAGTTGCAAGAACATAAGAAAATGAAAGAGTATGTAGTG
>JBEVTH010000144.1:0-6372 GCA_041156085.1 Candidatus Nitrososphaera maunauluensis | reverse complement strand
CGTATGACCTATCACTTATATTTTAGCTGTGATTTGAATATATCCACAAGATAAAAATCGAGAACTTCCATCGTTTTGTAAGAAAATGGTTTCTAAAGACTGGGTTTAGGGGTAGATCTTTAGATAAGATAACATCAATGGAATATATAGCAAATACAGTTTGAGACCCGGGCTGGCATGAGTTTCAAATATTCGTGGTTTTAAGTTATACGATTCTTAATTAATACGCTTTTGCAAAAATTGCCATTCTCTTTGACGGTTTAGTACAATAAATACAGACTTTAAATTCAGGGGTTTGCTGACCTTCAAATGGAATTACTCGAATATCTGCTCCCGTTTCCTCTTTTATCTTGCTCTCACACTCCTTATCTCCGCACCAACCTGCCGAGATAAATCCACCTTTCATCTCTAAAACTGATTTCAGAGTTTCGTAATTTGTTGTTTCAGTTGTATTCTCTTCAAGTTGTTTCTTGGCTTGAAGAAGCAGATTATTTTGAATTTGCTTCAAAACCGAAATTACAGATTCAGCCAAATTAACACGTTTTACTATTGATTTTTCTGATATATCTCTTCTTACTAGTTCTGCTTGGTCTCTTTCGATATCTCTTGGTCCAACATTAATTCTAAGAGGAACACCTTTTATCTCCCATTCGTTGAATTTCCAGCCGGCCGTGTATTCTTTTCGATGGTCAACGTGAACACGAACATCCGATTTCCTAAGATCGTATGCAATTTCGTTTGCTTTTGATATAACGAACTCAGCATCCTTATCTCTAAATATTGGTACAACGACGACTTGAATAGGAGCAATCCGTGGGGGAAGGACAAGCCCTTTATCATCACCATGAACCATTATCAATGCTCCGATCAACCTCCACGATATACCCCAAGAAGTCTGCCATGCTAGATGTTCCTCGCTATCCCTTCCTAGATATTTTATTCCAAATGGTTTTGAAAAATTTTGTCCTAAATGATGTGAAGTACCCATCTGTAGCGCCCTCCCATCTGCCATTAATCCTTCCAAAGTCGTGGTATATTTTGCCCCGACAAATTTTTCATTGTCACTTTTAAAGCCTCTTATTAACGGAATAGCAAGATAGTCCTCTATTAACTCACGATAAATATCCAAGATCAGCATGACTTCTTGTTCTGCTTCTTTTTCAGTAGCGTGGACTGTGTGCCCCTCTTGCCACAGAAATTCCGACGTTCTAACAAATGGCTTTGTTGCTTTTATCTCTGCGCGCAGGGCTGAATTCCAATAATTAATTTTCATGGGCAGATCTCGATAACTTGTAATCCACTTAGAGAATATAGGATAAGCAAGTGATTCAGACGTAGGACGTAAAGCTAGCTTTTCAGATAATTCATTATTGCCTGCCTTTGTAACCCAAAATACTTCAGGATTAAATCCTTCAAAGTGTTTTTCCTCACGCGCAAGTAGACCCTCAGGGATCAACATAGGTAAAAAGCCATTCTGATGACCTGTCTCTTTCAACCTTTTGTCTAAAATATATCTAATGGATTCCCAGACGCTGTAGCCGTAAGGTCGAAGAACTATGAAACCTTTGATCGGAGCATAATCCGCAAGCCCTGTTTTCAAAACTACCTGAGTATACCATTCACTAAAACCAGCATTCTTTTTTACAGTTATTCCACTTTGTTTTACAGAATTCAATATTATTCACGCGGAGAATTATTTAGCATTATCAAGTTTCAGTAGTAATATTCTTTACCATTACAGAGGTTCGCCTTTACAATATACTTGCCCAGTTACTCTGCTGTGAAAGTTTTTGCAAACATAGCATTGTATGAATCCTATCTCTTTATTGAGTACAGGACAGTCAACTGCTTCGAGTTTCATACGCTTTAGCATTTTTGGGCTAACTCCTTTTAGCTTTAGCTTACCTTTTTCGTCCATTATACCAACGCTTTGTAATTCAGCTTTTGCTTCATCAGATACCTTAATTGTTTTTTCTACTTGTTTTACTTGAACCAAGTACTTTACATCTGAGCTTTCACTCATGTGTAATAACCAATATATTGGCGCTATATGACCGTTCCTAAGGTTATATTTTGTTGAGTCTATCAGAAACTACTTTCATCTTCTCGCATCCACAAATTATTAGATACCTTGCTATTGCTGTAGAAAGACTCTAATTTCGACTTTCTTGTTTCTTTTCGTGCGCCTATTTTTCTCGCATGCATAGGCATAATTGAACATGTGTTAAACTACTGTCCAGAAGTACCTCCACAGATTCTGCAGAGTAATGGCTCCTTCTATGGTGGAGCTTGCCTATACCTATGATGAGGTTCTATCTGATGATGGTTACCTTTTTTTCTTCATTCTCGAAATGATAGAGTTTAATTAATAAAGTAAGAAATAGATTGTCTAACTATCACTATGTCAGATTACTACGACATAATAGTAGCGGGGGGAAGTATCTCTGGCTTGTTGGCTGCTAGGGAAGTAGGTGCGGCAGGGCTTTCCGTAGCTGTCCTGGAGGAGGATGCAGAAATTGGGACCCCGGAGCACTGCGGCGGGCTTGTTAGCATTAGCGGAATAGAGAATCTCGGGATGATACCTTCTAGTAATGCTATTGAAAACAATAATATAAAATATGCAAAGATTTTTTCTCCTTCAAAAAGTTTCGAACTAAATGCAGAAAAACAAAAGTTAGTTGTTCTAGACAGACGTGCATTTGACAAGCAGGTTGCTTTCCAAGCTCAAAAAAAGGGTGCAGAAATTAGAATAAAGTGTTCTATGTACTCCATCTCCAAAAGACATAATTCTATAAATAATAATTATAATGATAGGGATAATGGCTATTATATTATTAAAACATCTGAAGGGTCTCTAACTTGCAGTTACTTCATAGATGCGAGGGGAATTGGATCACTAATTAAACACAATAGGCTGGGATTATTGCAATCTGCGCAGTATGAAGTATATGCTCCATGGATTGATCGCAATACTGTTGAAGTAAGATTTGATAGAGAAAGATATCCTGCTTTCTTTGCATGGACTATTCCTACAGATTCGGGTAGGGGAAAGGTTGGTGTTGCGGGCAGATCAATTAACGCTGCAAATTCCTTAAAAGAATATCTAGACAGTAAAGGAGAAAAGTATTCCATAGTACGTAAAGTATATGCTCCAATTTGGATCATGGGTCCAATAGAACATTTCGTTACGGAACGGACCCTGGTGATCGGCGATGCTGCAGGCCAGACTAAACCTACTACTGCAGGAGGAATATATTCCTGTGGCATAGGTGGAATATTGGCTGGAAAAGCACTAAGAAAATCCATCGAAAAAAATGATGATTCTTTACTACATGACTATGAGAAGAATTGGTTTTCAATTTTCAAAGGCGAATTTGATAAACTGCTTCTTCTCAGAAAAGTGTTAGAAAGATTGGATAATAAGGCAGTAGATCAACTGTTCGCAACAATTTCCAAAGGAGAGATTGAAGATATATCTAAAACAGGAGACTTTGATTTTCATTCAACTGCTCTATCAAAGATATTAGGCAGTAGAAGTGGCTTGAGGATTGCAAAAACCTTATTGGATAATGAAATCAGACGTTTATTTAACATCTAAGGAAGATATAAATTCGGATATTAATCTTTAAACTATCAATATATGTCTAAACCCTTGCAATTGCCCATCTGCACGTCATGTAGCAGGCCGATAATGCCCAATGATGAGTGCGTTAAATATTATTGTCCCAACTGTGGCTATGTTTTGATTTGGCGATGCCAAAGCTGTAGAGAATTTGCTAGAAGTTATAAATGTATAGGATGTGGATTTGAGGGTCCATAAAAATGACGTCACGTCTTGTTGCAAGGATCAGAATTCTCCCGGCCGAAGCAGATTCTAATTTGGATAATGTAGTAATTGATTTAAAGAACAAAATTCCAAAAGGTATGGAACTTAGGGCTCATGCTACAGAACCGATTGCATTTGGGCTACAAGCAATTATTGTTGATTTCCTGATAAACGATGAAGAGGGTCAAATGGACATGCTAGAAGACTCAATAAAGAAGACAGATGGAGTTGGTGAAATAGAAGTGATTAACGTAAGCAGACAATCAGTAAAAATGAAATAAAAATTATAGAGAACGATGATGAACAAACTTACTGGAGTATTGAATATACTGGAGGGATGATTCTAAGATTTGAAGAAGTATCATAGATCCAGTAATAAAGCATCATCTCCAGAAATCAAATTAAAGGTTGCCGAAGCAAGGTATAGGGATTTAGGTAAACGGAGAGCCCGAATTGATCCTATTTACATGCAAAAACTTGGCATCGAGGCAGGTGAAGTTATTGAATTAGTTGGGAAACGAGATACTGCAGCAACTGCTTGGCCTGCTAATGAAGAAAAGCCTATAGACATTATTCGAATGGATGGACAGACAAGGAAGAATGCTGGTGTGGCTCTAAACGATCTTGTGATTGCAAGAAGGATCGAAGCAAGAACTGCAAAAACGGTAGTTTTGATGCCTTTGGTGAATAGCACAGTTGCCATTGATAAGGAATTCTGTGAGTTTGTAAAAAATAGACTAATTGGTCTTCCAGTAAAGGAAGGTGATGAAATATGTGTGGTAATTTTGGGTAATCCAATAGATTTCCGGATCGAAAGGTTATCACCTAATTCAATTGTAAAAATTGAGATCTCAAGTAGGTTACAAATAATGTCAGAAACTGCTATTGATAAAAAACCACGGGTGACATATGAGGAAATTGGTGGACTGAAGGAACAAATTAGACGTCTTAGAGAAATTGTTGAATTACCTCTACGACATCCCGAGATAATCTCAAAACTTGGTGTAGAGCCTCATAGTGGCATACTCATGTATGGTTCACCTGGTTGCGGCAAAACTCTAATTGCTAAGGCACTTGCAGCAGAATCAGAAGCAAACTTTTACATTATAAACGGTCCAGAAATTGTAAATAAGTACTATGGTGAAACAGAAGCAAGGTTGCGAGATATTTTCAAAGAAGCAAGAGATTCGGCTCCAAGTGTTATATTTATTGATGAAATAGATGCCATTGCACCTAAGAGAGAAGAGGCTTTTGGGGATGTCGAGAAGAGGGTTGTTGCGCAGCTACTTTCTTTAATGGATGGTATGTCAGAAAGAGGGAATGTAATAGTGCTCGGCGCTACAAACAGGCCTGAAAGTATCGATCCCGCTTTGAGACGTCCTGGGAGATTCGATCGAGAGATAGAAATTGGTGTCCCAAATGCAGAGGGGAGATTAGAGATTCTTCAGATTCATAGTAGAGGAATGCCTCTTGCGGAAGATATCGATCTACGGCATATATCATCTGAACTTCATGGCTATACCGGAGCCGACATCAAAGCCTTATGCAGAGAAGCTGCGATGAAAGCTCTCAGACGCTACCTACCTGAAATCGATTTAGAAGCAGAAAGACTTTCAACAGATATTCTTGAGATAATTGAGATCGCGAACAAAGATTTCAGAGAAGGCATGAAAGAAATTATTCCTACTGCAATGAGAGAATTTTATGTCGAAGCTGCAGGCGTTAGATGGAATAATGTAGGTGGATTACATGATACAAAGCGAATACTGTACGATAATCTTATTACTGCAATAAAAGAGCCAGAAAGTTTCACCAAAATGGGTGTAAAACCGCCACGAGGCGCACTGTTATTTGGTCCTCCTGGCTGCGGAAAGACCTTGATCGCAACATCCTTGGCTACTGAGAGCAATGCTAATATAATAATTGTGCGTGGTCCCGAGGTATTATCCAAATGGGTTGGAGAGTCTGAAAAAGCAATTCGTGAAATATTCAGAAAGGCAAAAGCCTCTTCACCGTGTGTAGTGGTCTTTGACGAGATTGATTCTCTCGCAAGGCCTAGAGGCGAAGAAGACATCTCTGGCAACGAAAGAGTGCTTTCACAGATTTTAACCGAAATGGATGATTCAGGCAGCTCAGACGTCATTATAATCGGAATTACTAATAGACCTGATCTCCTAGATACATCATTACTTCGTCCAGGAAGACTCGACTTGATACAGTACATTGGTCCTCCTGACGATAAAGCCCGACTAGAAATTGTGAAGATATTGACTTCTCGTATGCCACTTGCAACAGACTTTTTAGAGAATATCTCGCTATCCACAAAGGGTTTTAGCGGTGCAGATCTTGTTGCATTATGTAGAGAAGCAGCAGTTAATGCTATGCGAAATAAGGCGGATATTGTTTGTAAGAGTGACTTTGGTAAATCATTACACACGGTAAAACCATCAATAACGAAGGATGTAGAAGAGTGGTATGAATCAATGAAGAAGAATGTTACATATGCAATGCCAAAGCCAATAGATAAGGCATTCTATGGATAAAAT
>JBEVTH010000143.1:0-6379 GCA_041156085.1 Candidatus Nitrososphaera maunauluensis | reverse complement strand
AAATGATCATACCTCGTTTTCATACTATGGCCTTATTGTTTATTTATGGTAACTAGTATTTTACTTTGTTTACTTACCATAAAGTACAAATTCCATTGAACTTAATATTTGAAAAGTTGTGTCTAATTAGTTTAGAGGTATTCTATATAGCTCTTTCTGTCCGACATTTTCCCATGCTCCCATTCCCCTATTTTCACCCCCGCCACCTGATGGTTCTATAATCTCATTGACAAGAATTTCTTTTGGAGCCATTGGAGGCCAGATCATTGCGACATACTCACCAGGATTACCTGCCTTGTCAAGACGTGCATTCTGCATCTTCTTTTTTTCGAACCCTCGTGAGGCAAGCCTTTCTTTTACTTGATCAACGAAATCGTTCTTCCCATGTACAATAATGTAAACAGTTTTAGTAGTGTCTACCATTGATGCCATATATTTTCACTATATTGTCAATGAGCATGTATAAACGTGCCGTTCATATAATTGATGAGTATGCAATAATATGCAGACATGAGCCTATTTGCGGACTCGTACATGAGGATAATATTTCCAGAGGATATTTCAAACCGTATTGCTGAATTTATAGCTGGCCGGAACAATTTTCCATTTATCAAAAATAATGAACTAATATACATTTTTTATCTTTATGGCAAGGATAATAGAGTCAATGGAGAAAAGGAGCTCAAAGAGGTGATTGATCTTGCAGATCGTACTGTAGCCAATATGTCGACAGAGATTGAAATTTATAATAACAATCCAAAAAGAAAAATGAATTCAGAATTTGCCCGTAACAAATACATTAATAGAGGATTACAAATTGCTGTTGAAAAAAAGAAAGATGTTAATGAGGAGCGAATACTAAATGATCCTGCAATACTATCAGATTGCTTTGCACAACATGTGTCTTACTATAATCAAGAATATTATTTCCAGATATATGGCCCTTTTAAAGATTCTGAAGTGATACGCGATACACAGAAGGATCTAGTAGGAAGAATGGTCATGATAGGTTACAATAAAGCGGATGAAAAGTCTTTATCATTTCCTCATCCTCTCATCCCTTTATACATTTGGTTAAGAGATCATCAGATTACACTTCAAACTTGATAAAACAATATTATTGCATGGCAATTGGTAAAACGAAATCTGTTGTGGATGCACATGAAGATGGCAGTGTCGTAAAATATTTTGGCCTGATATTATTTAGCTCTTTTGAAAAACCTCGCAATATTTTCTGTGTTTTCTGTGTAGGAACACTCGCATAATAAAGAGACAAACTCAAGCAGGCTCATAGCTTGGCGGCAAACATAAAATTACATCGATCAACAGACGTATCAGGGTTAGCAGCGATTGAATTCCAAGCACCATGGCATAATAAAGCAGTGGATGGAGACGGTGAAAGGTTATGAACCATATTCCAGAGCATTATAGTAAGCTTTCATAATGTTTATTGTTTCTCTGATAGAGAAGTACAACAATGAAACTATGACATGTGTTTATTAATAATGGAAATACTACATCTTCAGATTAGCAGATTAATTTGGCTAAAGTGAAAGAAGTAGCATATGTGGCTTCTGATCCTAAAGATGGATGTAAGTATTCTGTAGACTCTACTCATGGCATGCCAATAAGAGAACTGCGTACTCATTATGATTAGGTTCCTTATCGAATTTGACAATTTACTATTATTTAGTAACATCATAATAAATATAAAATATTATTAAATTCCATGTTTTAAAACTGCGTATTGCAGGAGTACTGATTTCCCTCTATCCTTCTATCTGATACTTTAAAATGTAAAAAGATAGGGAATTGTCATATCAATGAATCTTAATGACAGCTAGTCAATCCAATTTGCCAAAGTTCATTCAGCATAACTTACTTTTCTTGAACTACTTGTTCCACACAATGTGAGGATGGTGTCTATAATTTTGGTTCGTTTGCAATTTCTACGTATACTGCAGTTGCTCCAGTTGTTCTAAGATTTCACATCACAAATTGAAAATTACCTAGTTTTTTAGTCGTTCTTCAATCCTTATCATTCCCATAATGCTGAACATCCCTAAAGACCGTCATCACACTTGATCTTGATCTACTGCTACTTCTGCTAAGGTTAGTAACCCAAAACCAAAATGCTAATGAAACAAATGAAAATAGTATCACAAGTAGAACTCCTGGCATTACAAGTTTAAGACCACCTAACGCATTATACTCCCAGAGTTGCACTGAAATTGTCTTTGGATTATAGGCCATCATAACATTGGCACCGAATTCACCTAATGCTCTTATCCATGCAAGAACAATACCTGCAACTATCTCCTTTGCAGCCAATGGTATAGTGATACTAACGAAGGTAAGAGCAGCACCCTTTCCAAGAATTCTTGAAGCATATTCATAATATCTGTCAACCTTTTCTATACCTGCAGATGCAGTTAAAACCACAAATGGCGATATTACAAAAACTTGAGCCAGAATTATACCTAAAAATGACTGAGTTGTTCTAACACCTACACTTTGAGATAACATCCCTAAAGATGAAGATTCACCATAAACGTTAAGAAGTAAAGCCCCTGCAATAAGTGGAGGTATGGCTAATGGTAATGCTATAGATATTCGAAGAAATTGAGTAAACTTTGGGTTGCTCCTTGCTATAAGGTAAGCTAACGGTATTCCAGTAACAATGCAAATAGCTGTAGAGGCGGTAGCTGTTTGCACACTCAATAACAGAGACGATATAATCTGTGGATCGAATAAATTAATAATTAGATTCCCTTCTTTTTGAAGGGGATTAATCCTTATCAATATGCCAAAGATGGGAAACAGAATGTAAACAATTAGAGATAGACCCAGAATTAAAATCAAAGTAGTAAATAGTGATGACAAAAATTACTAATTCATTCGTCCTTGCTTCATATATATCCTTACTCTTAGCTCAGTCCTTGCTTCACAAATATAATAAATACAAAAATACCTGACTAATTAAATTGTCTACATGTATAGAAGGCGTTATTGTTTTAAATCCATCATTTTGCAAAATTGCCTTCGCTTCTTTAGAGTGTATAAATTTGACAAAATGAGTTACACTTACATTGTTTTAATAGTATTAGGAATGGTGATATCAAAAACAATTGGTTTATCAAATGTTAAACTCCCGTCTTGTGGTGTACAACTGGCTTTGAATAATAATTTGCTAAGGCTGGATCACCTAGATTTATTTGGGGAGAAAGGTTGATAAAAGAAAATCCTCTCTCGATAGATTCATGTTTATAAGCTGAAATTGCAGCAACTTCTCCTTGTTCTAGCAATGTTAGCAAAATCTCTTCCTGACGCAATTGATCTTTATTTCTTTCTTGCCCATTTAATATTGAAGAAACTAATCTAGAATTACGGTATAATAAACTAGCAAGTTTGGTAGCTATGACAGGATTGCAGCATTTTGGATCTGGTACAACATGATAATCTTTTGCAATCAGTCCTGTCAGTTCTCCTGACTAGTAACGTCTAATTATATTTGGTATGAGAAAAATTATAATGTTGAAACTCATTTTGATTTACCGAGAAAGCAGAACTAGAAAAAAATGTCATTTGTTAAATAATCTGGCTTTAAGTTGGAACTATTTTGTCAACGAACTTAGACTAGCCGGTTGTGAATGCAAGCGATTGGCATAGAGTCGAAAAGTTAGAGTACCGCATCCCTCAGTTAGATAAATCAGAGAATGATTAAACTCATTTAAACACATTTGCTCTCTTTCATTTGCTAATTATCGACCTGATCTATATACCATGCAAAAATCCTTTTCTAACAGGTGCCAATATGAATGAATTTATACTACGTAATGAAATCATAATCTACTTGATGAATAATCCTGTCTCCGTATTTGATTCTGGTTTAGGTTCATTGTCGATTATCCGAGAATTAAAAAAAGAAATACCCCACGAAAACCTTTTATATTTTGCAGATCAAACGCATTTTCCATACGGCAATAAATCACATACAGAGTTACGCGAAATTATTATAAATACCATAAAGTATTTAGAAAGATTCAAACCAAAACTGATCATAATTGCTTCAAATACACCATCCGTTCAAGTTTTAGATGAGGTTAAAAGAATAACAAATATACCGTTACTTGGTGTTCAACCACCTCTTAAAGAAGCTTGCAGATTAACAAAGAAAAAACATATTGGAATTATGGCAACACAAGGAACTATCATGAGTAAAGGTCTTGAAAACCAAATTAGAAGGGAAATACCACAAAATATTCTTGTATCTAAATTTAATGCTTCACCAATAATAGAACTAGTGGAAAATGGTATATACCTTACAAATGAGCGCAGAACGTTTGACGTAATATCAGGTATATTAGGAGATGAATTGGACAAAAAAATAGATGTGATAACTCTATCCAGTACTCACCTTCCATTCGTAAAAAGATATCTTAACTATTTACTACCAACGGTAAAATTTGTAGATCCTGCAATGATTATCGCAAAAAATGTTAGAAAATTTTTGACATTTAATAGAATGTTAAAGAAAACAGGTAAAGGAAGATTGCAAATACTTTGCTCTGAAAGAAAAAAGCACTTTGAGCAAGCAATCCGTGCAATGGGAGTAAAAGAACCCATCGAAGAAGCGTTTCTCAGATACTAGAAAAAACGCAGCTAAAGTCTAAAATATCCATCAAGCTGACAGAGAAAGGTTAGTCTGAGCTGGTAGTACTTCCATAATATTGTAAGAATAAGACCCAACATGAAAATAAGTTTAATTTAATACATTAGATCATACCATTATTAAGAGTCCTATTCTTCTTTTTTATCAATGTTTTTAAGAATGATACTAATTCATGAACATATCTATAATTTGAACAGAGAAGTCTCAATCATAGCAGGACCATCATCTCCTGATCTTGCTACAAGAATTGCGAGAGATTTAGATGCAGAACTGATCCCTGCAGAAGTTCGTGTATTTACAGATGGTGAGAGCAAAATCAAGATAGGAAATGTTAAAAAAAAAAATTGCATAATAGTACAGTCCACGTATCCTCCAACAGATCGACATCTGGTACAAGCATTGATGATGATAAAGAAGTGTACCGACTGCAAAGCAATGAATGTTTATGCTGTTATTCCATATATGGCGTATGCGCGACAAGATAAAGCATTTTTGGAAGGAGAAGTTATCAGTATGGCATTGGTAGCTAAACTATTAGAAGATGTTGGAACAATGCGGGTGATAACTGTGGATGTTCACAGTTCACTTGCATTATCACATTTTACGATCGATGCCCAAAATATTTCCTCAATTTCAATTTTAGCAAATTACGCTTCAAATAAGATGAAACTTAACAATCCCATCGTAGTATCCCCAGATTCAGGTGGGATTGTACGAGCACAAGAGTTCGCGAAAATTTTGAAAGTCGATATGATGGCTCTAAAGAAATTTCGCGATAGAAATACCGGCGAAGTAAATATTGATGAAAGATTGGATTTTAATATTGTTGACAGAGATGCACTTCTTGTAGATGATATGATAAGCAGTGGCGATAGCATCGCTAAAGCTTGTAGGGTTCTAAAGAAAAATAAATCCGGCAAGGTCTATGCAATATGCACTCATGGATTATTGATTGGAAATGCAATTCAAAGAATCAAAGCAGCAGGAGTGGAAGATGTAATTGCGACAAATTCTATCCCTAATGAGTTTGCCAAGGTTGATCTGAGCCGACTCATATCTGAAAATTTGCGAAATCTAGTTTAGCCCTCAATCAAGTGATTATGATGGGCTTCGTAAATTTGTGATTTGAAATTTATGAGACGTATCATTACGATATTCTACTACGTGAAACATTTATGTAACATCGATAGTTTATATCAAAATATTATTGTAATAGGTGCAACAATAAATACTATAATATATGCTTATCAATGATAGATGTTATTTGACTAACCTAACAATCAGGTATTCAAACAAAAATCTGACAGTGACTTACTGATCGATTGATTCTAGTCATAGCATATTCTCTATCAAATAACATTTATAGTTTTATATGTGCAGCCTCAATGCTCACCTTTGATTCTACCGCTTTTCTTGATTTGAAAATAGCTTTCAATTGCTCTCAGAATATACCTACTTCTCGGAACATCGCCGCGGTCTCTGTCTATCTTTCGTAATATTGAGTTAGGTAGAGTGATTGCTATTTTCCTAGTTCTAACTAATGTGTCAGTACTACCTACCATACCGGTAGTGTATATATCTATATCTATAAGGGTTTCTATTTATCTATTAAAAGGATATACAAGTTCTAAATATATACGATCTATATCCAAATCGTCATCGTTCTCTTTTATTTTTTAATAGTATTTTGTGTATAATAATAGATAC
>JBEVTH010000142.1:0-6418 GCA_041156085.1 Candidatus Nitrososphaera maunauluensis | reverse complement strand
GATTCAATGGTGCAGAAGTGTCATTGAAAGTTACTATTAGTGAATTAGAGAAGTACAGAGTTTAACAACTAGGTTCATGTTGTTTCCAAATATTTTATTATTTATAAAACATTGAATCGCAGGCAAATTAGAAATCAATCATTGTTACCTTCTATTGTTTCTATAATATCTGGCTTTACTCCGTATTCTATTTCTTTAATCTTGAATTCAGCTGGAATTGCCTTTTTCCATAGGTTTTCAAACTACGTTTACTCGCCAGTTAATAATAATGCTATGATGTTATGATATTATAATACTATTTTTGAATACTTTATCTTTGGATAAGGAGGAAATTAAATGTGAGATAACAATAACTAAAAATATAATTAAGTCAAGATGTGTTAACCATGTATTGATTGAAAATTAATTGCCTGAGTGTCTTTCTAGAACTTTCAATGTACGAATAAAAAGTAGGTAAAGTTAATAGTCGTTAAGGACAATAACTACTCGTACGTATTTGGAGGCTATATCTACTAAAAGAACAAAGATCATCAAAGATGATTACAAAGAAGAAGAGGAACTTTACATTGGTACGGCTGAATCTGAACACATCGAAATGTATCTGAAGGCAATATGGTATATGCATGAAAGAGGACAAGAAATAAAGATCAGCTCAATTGCCAAATTGCTCAACGTTACACAGCCCTCCGTTGTACAAATGCTTCACAAGCTAAACAACGATAATCTGGTCAACTATGAGAAAGGAAATGTAGTAGAGATAACAACACGTGGTGAACGGATTGGAAAACAAATGATTAGAAATACACGGCTGCTTGAAGTACTGATGAAAGATTCCTTAAAAATAGAAATTGATGAAGAAATGGTCTGTGGCATCGAACACCATATGAAACCAATATTTACTGACGCTTTATGTACTTTATTAAAACATCCAAGGAAATGCCCCCACGATCATAGCATTCCTATGGGAAAATGCTGTAAGTAACCAGGCTAACTATTATTGAAACATTCTTACCAAGAATCTTTTTCTCTGTTCTACCCATAAATATCAAAATTTAATGATAATCTCATGTTTTTTAAGAGTGCTGGTCGCATGTTGATTTTCTATTATTTCGATAGCCGATTATGATTATATCTAATCTATATTATGATGAAACTACATACAAATACTTTCATTAGATTCTAGTAGTTAGAATGTAGACATCAACAACAACAAACACAGATGTAAAGTGCGATTTATGAGTTTCAACAGAAAGTCGTATTATATTTTTACCTATTTGATGCACCCATCTTCTTTCTCATTTTTTATTATGTGGTGTAGTCCTTAATTGGATGCCGCAACATGGACAAAATGTTCCATCGTTATACAGGTAAATCTCACATCTTCTGCAATATTTCTTGCCGACAAGATAGTTACTTCTGCCTACCTGTATTTTTGAATTTATCCTCTCACAGAGATTTCTACAAACCATGGGGATGAGTGCTATAGTATGTATTTCTTTATAATAGTTGCAACACTAAACAGGGACAGGGAGAGGATATGTTCTCTAATGCAGTCGCTTCTCTAGAAGGTTAAGAATTCTATAAAATTTCATAGGTAATAGCCTGCTGGTGCTGATATATGAAAAGAAATTGACGATGTAAACCAGGATATACAACCTAACAGTCCAAAAGGGCTGTGAAGAAAATAGAAATCCCATTAACGATGATAGTAAGCTAATGCTAGACTCGGTATTTGTAACTTTCATATCGACTGTGAATCTCGAAGGTTAATAACACCGGTTTCTATAATATCCGCAAACCATTCTACATTACATGGGTTCAAATCTCTTCATCATTCTGCACTATGCAGCTTCAAAAGCTTGGAAGACAATGCTCTATTTCTGTATGGATTTGATATAATTTGTATAGACGTTTTTAGTTTTCCAGTATTATTTATGACATCTGGCTGCTTCCTTTTTTGTGATAGTGTGGAGGATAACGGTATGGAACATGTCCGGTTAGCGAAGGATTCTTCATTGGAGAGCTACTACTACCATCGGTCTTGCTTTGAACATTTACTTACTCTATATTAGCTAAAATTCCAGACATCGTCGATGCGGTTATAGCTAGGACTACAACATTAGCCAAATTTCCGTTTCTCATTATGTATTTATTCACCTCTCAGAAATTATATATTATGTTGCTAAATGGGCTATTTACTGAAAATAAACTACAGATTATGTTAAACGCTAAACCATGTTAGTTAACGTTGTAACTTAACAAGGTTAATCAAGTGCCTAATAGTCACTAACCCAAATACACTAGTCCTCAACCATGCAAACTTCATTTATTTGCCTGATATGCAAGACTAATCATATAGTAACAGACCATGAATCTGGCGAAGTTATTTGTAGTAGCTGTGGCACAGTAATTTCAGACAGAATTCAAGAAATAAGCAGACCAGAATGGCGGATTTATAGTGCAGAACAGGAAAACGATAGAAGTAGGACAGGGATTCCTATCACTTTAGCAAAAGCGGATATGGGGCTTGCTACCATCATAGGAAAGAGTGATAGAGACGCTAGCGGACACCTTTTGGATGGAGCAATGCGTAATAGAATGCAGAGGTTAAGGACATGGGATTTAAGAACACGCAGTCACACTTCTTCTGATAGAAATCTTGTGCAAGCTTTCAGTAAACTTGATATGTTGAAGGATAAACTCGCTCTTTCAGACGCGGTAGTAGAAAAGATCGCATACATCTATAGAAAAGTTCAGCATAGGGGGTTGATACGCGGAAGAACCATTTCTGGATTAATTGCTGCTGCTATATATGCTGGATGTCGAGAAATGGAAGCTCCATGGACACTAAAAGATATTGCTGCAGCTAGTAATGTTAAACGTAAAGATATTGCTCGAAATTATAGAATGCTAGTCTTTGAACTTGATTTAAAAGTTCCCAACGCGGATCCTATAAAATGTATCGTTAAAGTTGCGAACAGAGCTAACCTTACTGAAAACACTAAACGTCAGGCGATAACTATTATGAAGGATGTTGCAAAAAAAGAAATTTCTGCTGGAAAGGATCCTATGGGACTTGCTGCAACAGTTCTTTATTTATCGTGTTTAAAGACTGGCGAAGAGATAACTCAAACCCAAATTGCGCAGGCATCAGGAGTGACAGAAGTAACAGTTAGAAATAGATTAAAAGATCTAAAACGCAAACTTCATCCGAATTAGATTTCAACATACATTAGATGTTGAAAAGATGCACTGTCAATTGTAGTATATATGATAATGACATATGATGCAACTTAGATGAAGGGAAACACAAGTTGTAATCTCTTTCGTAGTGGTAGTTTGGTTGTGTAAAAAATTGAGTGATTATTTTTCTATATATTTGAGCTATCTGTGGTGAGGAATTCAGCCAAAGTTCTATAGGCATTACAGTATCAAATCCTTCTTTCTGTAACTCAACTTCTGCAATATTCCATCTCTATCCACCAGTGTAGTGAGTGCAAATTTTCTTCCCTTAAGGCTTTAATTAGACTATTATTTAATTTCTTTATAAAATTCTATGTTAGTACTTATACAACTTCAATGATTGCTAGGGAAATTCTAGGCAAGGTTACGCGTGGCCATTACACCATCGTTGTAGTGATATAGAATTGGTATTAGAAGATTTGGGTTATGTAAACAAAAAAAATGGAAATTAGGTATTCTAACTTTAGATATAATATATCTATCCTATAATAAACAGTTATGCCGGTCTTGATTGTAGAATAGCATTCAATTCCATTGTCTGACCATTCCTATTTACAGTCAGTTTTACATTGTTACCGACAGATTTGTGCAGCTCGATATAATTGATAATATCATCAATACGTTTTACGGTATGTCCATCAATTGCAGTTATTATATCGCCAATATGTGTACTAGGACCCATTATATCTCTAGTTGCTCCTTTTAGACCTGCTTTATCTGCAGGACTTCCAGATTGAACTGTGCCTACTACTACTCCTTTGTAATTTATTGGTAAACCTGCGCTCTGTGCTATATCAGCTGTCATGCTACCACCAGATATTCCAAGCCAAGGATGATCATAGCTACCTTTTTGAATTAATGCCGGAAGTATATGAGTTATTAGATTTGATGGAATTGCAAATCCTAATCCAGAGAACCCTCCAGTACCTGAAACTATAGCAGTATTTATTCCAACAACCTGTCCTTGCATATTTAGTAAAGGTCCACCTGAATTGCCAGGATTAATTGCAGCGTCTGTCTGAATTCCATTTGGTATAGAAAACCCATTGTCAGGATTTGGTAGTAACCGTCCTACTCCGCTTACAATTCCTGTTGTCATAGTATCACTAAGTCCAAATGGATTACCAATAGCTATTATCTGCTCTCCTACCTGTAATTCAGATGAATTTGCAATTACAAGGGGAACACTTTTTTTTTCAGTTAAGGTGTAATTATTATCCATGATTTGTAGAACCGCAACATCGCTGGATGGATCATTTCCTATCACATTTGCTGTATACGTATTTCCATCTACAAATGTCACATCAACCGTTTTGACTCCATTTACTACATGACTATTTGAAATAATATGCCCTTGTCTATCGTAGACAAATCCAGAACCCAGTCTAGATTGTTGATTGTCTAATGGATTGCTATCGATGGTAAGTTGCTTATCATTACCCTTACTTGTTATCTGTACAACTGAGTTTTGCACTTGTTTAAAGATATCAGTTAGAGAAGAAGAACGTGGTATGCTTTGAATGGGTAAATCTACATTTTTTGTAGAAAGATTCTGGAAGGCTGTTTGTTGTGCACTTTTATTAGTATTAGTGGATTGAATCACGACAATCCCTCCAAAAACAACAGTTATTGAAATCAAAACCAAACTCACATTCATTATAAATCCCATGTGTTAGGAATTAGATTCACGGTTATAGGTTTTTTCCTACTCATGTAGTTCAATCTAAACGAGATGATAATAAATGCTATAGGTGATTATAGGAATCAAATTGAATACGATGTAATGAAAATTGTAATCAAGTCATAGTACAGATAGTTGTAGTAATATATCAGCTTTGTAATATAGTTGTCCTATGATGTAATTCTGAAGTTGTAATAGACCTCCCCCAGATGTTTAATTCCACCTGATACAAACATAAACACCTTACAACAGATTACATCTGATGCATCCACTATATTACCAATATATTTTCCTCTGTAGTTGTCTTCAAGAATTATGAATTTGCCTCTTCCTTTGTGTATAATTTTTGCTTCTATTTTGAGTCTATCTATAGATAAAACAGCCCAACAAGAACATTAACAACAGAAAGATGCTATACTGAAATTATTACTATTAGTATCATTTACTTCAATCAGAATGGAGACGCTTATTCAATTAAAGTGAAAAAAACACTTACAAAGAGGTCAAATAAAAGTGCATGCGGATGAATATTTGAGAAATACGGAATATCAGTACTGCAACTCGTGTAAGAATAGAACACAATTTTCCTGTATACATACCCGGTTCTCCTCCATATCATCTCAAACTGAGTGAGGTTTTATCAACGGAATATATGCAAGAGATTGACGACTCCGGTGGAATTACATTTCACACTGTGGTAGATACCGGAGGAATTGGATACGCAGTACCGTAACAGATTATAGAAATGCATATGGAAAATGATTTTGATACCAATAATCCTCAAATTAATCCTGCATTTTTCTATCACTTGGGTGATGTAGTGTATCTTTATGGAGAAGCAGATAATTACCCTGAGCAGTTTTATCGACCTTACACTCACTATCCATCACCAATCTTTGATATACCAGGAAACCATGATGGCGATGAAATTTCAAGAATCTTGAAAACACTCGTCCTCCATCATTAGAAGCATTTGTTAATAATTTTTGTCAAAAGAGACCAATAATCACTGCAGAAGCGTCTGATGTAGATAGACATGCCATGACAGAACCAAATGTCTATTGGACTTTAGAAACACCTTTTGTAAATATTATTGGTCTATATTCTAACGTCCCTGAAGGTGGTGAGATAAGACAAGAGCAATTTGATTGGTTTGTTAATGCAATTATTCTTGACTTGTCGAAGAAGCTGCATCCAACCATGCTATACACTCATCAGTATCCATCAATGATACACCTATGTTTTTCAACTCTTGCAGTGCTATATCGTAGATAAGCGATGTAGCATCTTTTGCTAGAATAGTTCTGAAATCTCGCTCGCTTGCTTCATAGATAGTTGTTCGAGGACAATTAGGAAAGTTGCATCCACAGACAAGCACTGTATCGACGTCCAGATCATGCAGATGCTTTTCCAACAACGTATCATAAAAGGCTCCCCACCTAGGCTTGTACATTATCCATTCCATCGATCCAATCTGCTGTAAGCGGCCGGAAA
>JBEVTH010000141.1:2108-6471 GCA_041156085.1 Candidatus Nitrososphaera maunauluensis | reverse complement strand
AATATGATCTAATTAATCTTGGAGCAGAAAAAGTAAGATAATCTCTTTTTCCTGATGTAATTAATTAATTAAATAATTACTTCCCTTCTTAAATTATTTGTATTCTTTGTTAAACTAACAAATGCTAGACCAAACAATTGAACATTAAATTTTATTACCTCACGAGGTTGCACTATACAAGGTATCAAGGATACATAATATGAAGTATTTATTTTATTGTAGTATTTCTTTTTCCTCTTCCTCTTCCTCTTCCTCTTCGAGCTTAAGGTTTTCTATCTTTCGTCTACCTATTATGTATCAAGCTTTTCAAAATATTTGTTAATCCAACATTGGCCTGAACGAATCGCAAGTATCGCCAAAACATCGCCATGACAAGGAAGTGGATAATACCAACATCCAAGACTTTTGTTTGTGAGTTCGCATACATTGTCTATCGGAGTGGCTGTTCAAGTAAATGATCAAAATAATATTTTCTTATAACTTCTTGTCTAGTTTTGTCTTTCTTAGTTTGAATGGATTGAACCATTTTGACTTTGCTAGATTTGCATAAAAATTATACCTATGTAAACATCATGTGTCTTTGCTTTAAGTATTAGATCGTTTCTTTCTCTTTATCTTCCTCTCCCTTTCCCTCCTCTACCTTTCTCATCAAACATCTATGGATAAACAATTACTACACTAGAATTTCTTTTTGAGGAAACAAATTAAATTTCCTTATCAAATTATTAGAGTCGATACGCAATACCTAACGATGTATTCTATTATGGACGTAGAATAAAACGTCTAAATAAAATAAAATAAAATAAAATAAAATAAAATAAAATAAAAATTATTCCCATTTAGAGCTTAAGCTGTTTGGCCTGCTGCTATAGGTGCTGATGTCGGTTGTATGGGTAGTTGAGTATTCAGATTGCTTGGAGTAGTTGGATTTACATTTTGTGCTGCAGTACCGCTACTTTTGTTGGGGCATGCATGAACTGACTGTATATAACCACTACCGATCATTACAAATGCGCTTGCAAAAATCAAAGTTGCTGTTGTTAAAAGAAGTATCTTATTCATTGAAAGTATTATGAAAATTACATTATTTAAAAGATTTGGTAATAGATAACCTTTTCTGCACTAGTCCATTAACAGCCTGTTCGTTTTATTCTTTGGCCAGGGAATAATGCTGTGTCATTAGTTTAATTTGTTATCTGCACAGAAGTTTCAAGAGCATCTTTTACGTTTTTATTAAATTCCAAAGTAGTTTCAGTAGTCTGGCTCTCATATCTGCCAGAATTTCGAACATATTCTAGGTAGTCTTTCATTTCATTTTCATACAGCAATACATTGTCAGCAATGACAACTGACCCCTTTTTCATTAACCCATTAACTTCTATGAGTTTAAGATATTGCAAATATTCATTTTTGACTGCATCTAAAAATATCAAGTCAAATTTATAAGCAGTAAGTGTGGGAATCACATCAAGAGCATTACCAAAGACTACTTCTATCTTGTGTGCCAATCCTGCCTTGCCTATGTTTTTTCTTGCAATATCTGCAAGATTTTTCTCTATTTCAATAGTGATTAGCTTTGCGTCATGATAGTAATCTAATAAAAGATCTGTCATTAAAATAGCAGAATATCCATGCAAGGTGCCGATTTCAAGTATCGTTGTTGGTTTATACTTTTGGATGATTTCTGATATTATTTTACCCTTGATAGGCCCAATTGAAGGAAGGTGTTCCTTTTTGGCTAATTGTTCTAATTCTCGTAGAATGTTCGGTATTTGGTCGTCCTTGCTTTTAGTCATGATTATTAATTTTCTTATCTCTTCTTCTTCTTGGTATTTATCAGCTTCTAGTAGCAGTGCAACTAGAATTGTTTTTTATACGTTGTATTCTGACATACCGCAGCTGGGTCTTGTTTCCTCATTGAATTGATCATCAATGTATAATAGCATAATCACCTCTCCAAAAATTTGCTTCAAAAGCTACGATCTCTTCATTTACTATTATCTATTATCCATGATGATAGTCTATGTACTCCATTGATTCTAGCAAAGATTCAAATCAATTTTGGCAATTTGTAGATATCTAAAAAATAAGAACAACTACAAGTAAAAATATGAAGGTAAAGTGTTATCTGCCTATCATTAGGCTATCGAATGGGATGTACAGATGAGCCAGACCACGAAAATTTCAAGTGGAGGATCATTGAAAGGCCTTTGTGTGAGGTTATGATGACGCTTTACTCAATGTCTCTATACATAGAACGTGTAAAGACCAAAGAGTCATGAGTTTATTAGCGAAAACTCATAAGTAGTTAAATGAACTATAGTATGCTGTATATTACTATGGATCAAGGTGAACCTGGATTAGACTATAATGATACCAATTTGAATCCATTGGAATGTGATATTTGTAAGCAAAAATTTGATAGTTTGGATAAATTAGGAGAACATCAAAAACAAGCGCACGATATGTAAAATAAAAATAAATAATTCAACGAATAAGGATTAAATTCAGGAATTAACATCCCTGTATAGATTTAGAGCGTCATCGTTATTTTTGTTGTTATTATATACCACAGAATATAATGGATAGCCATGATTTTGGTTATCAATTGAATATTCATCTATTTCATTGAAAATTTCGTTAAAAATAAAACTATCTCCAAAAGACGGTTTTATAATGTTATTTAGATGTCACCAATCACCATTTCATTTGGTACTGCCATGGAGTTTATCTTTGTACAGATCCCAAGGGTGGGACCAAATAAATCTTCGTAGAATTGGCTATTTCAACTCTGCCGTAATCAGCACTAATTCTATAGTAAAGTGAGAATAACTTAACTTGTAAATTTGTATTGATAAGTGGATTCGATTTACTGCTATCTATCATTGTCAGGCCGCATTCAAGGACAGATTAAAATCAGATATATCCTCAGAACCATGTATTTTTGGATAGTGTATCAGGCTATCTCCCGTATTCTTCGATAGCTGAAGATTTGCTACATAAACCCAGTTCGATTCCCCCAAACACTCTATCAAGATGTTGATAGATCTCAGGATAACCTTCTGATCACTACGCAGGTGTTTCTAGATGATGGTAGGTATTAAAAAATATAGAGAAGCAGTAGGGAATTTTTCTTAGCGTGTTGGTTACTACATCTAAATAAGAACTTGAACAAAAAAACTATCTTCCTAATGCATAAAAAATCACAAGGGTTTGACTATTTCCATAGAATCTGTGCTCAGTTCCCGCTGCAACAAAAATGGCTGTTCCTTGTTTGATGACCTGTTTCTTATCTTTTAATTTGATAAAACCGTTGCCTTCAATAACATAGTAAACCTCATCGACTGAATGTGGCTCTTGTGTATCATTGTCACCAGGATGTAACCGTATAATACCGGCTTGAATACTTTTTGTACTTATAAAATCTATGAAATATTCACCCCGCTCTTTTAGGCCAGATAGAAGATCTCTTAGTTCATATAGCTCTTTCAACTCAAACATTGATGGTAAGACGATTATATTTTAGTATCCTTATTGTCTCCTGCTATTGATTTTGCTATACACCTGCTGAACTCAGATTTAACGCAGGAATATATGCACCACCAATTCTCTAATACCGAATCAATTTGAATCCTATTGCTCAATATAACTGTCAATAGAATCTGTTAATAATTCAGATGACCAATTTATCTGTTCTATTCAGATAAGTGATACTAGTCATATCATAATGTATTATCAGTCATGATTATAATAGCTAACATAAATTAGTAACTGTATACTCTTTTTATTTTCAGAATCTTCTTTCAATAAATAATTATCATATTTTACTAAATATCTCTTATAAGAATGAATTGAATACTCATTTGATGAATAGAATGTTAACTAAATTAGCAACTATAGAATTTGGAAATAAAATACTAGTATTACTATCAATTATATCTTTATTTCTGACTGGATCTGCTATTGCAAACCTTTCAAATCAAGCATATGCAATAAAACAATTCAAGATAAGAGTGGTCATTAATGAAGACCCGATAAAAAGAGGACACACTGAACAGGTAAAAGTAATAGTAAAAGATCAAAGCTCTAACTCTGCTCTCTCAAATGCACTAGTCAAACTAATCGTAAGCTCTCCTGCTAAAGATTCAGATTCGACATCATCCGATACCAATGGCAATGGAGTAAGTACATTTGATGTAAAAATAGATCCTCATGCTAAAATAGGTACTTATGATGTACATGTAAAGGTATCGAAAAATGGGTATCGTACCGCTGCTATCAATACATCTTTTGAAGTAGTCAAGTCTAGTAATGACAGTAGTAGCAGCAGTAGCTCAAGTAGTAGCAGCAGTAGCTCAAGTAG
>JBEVTH010000141.1:0-2008 GCA_041156085.1 Candidatus Nitrososphaera maunauluensis | reverse complement strand
TGTTGGTGACAGTGGCTCTGGTGGTTCAAGCCATGGTCATCAGAGTGCAAAGTCAGATACAAAAAAAGGCACTAAATGATGCTGGCTGCTGCCTTCAAGTCACAGCAAACTAATCTATATTTTTATTCCTGTTCTTTATGAGACTATTTGCCACTTTATAGAAGTGGGAAAAATATCGTATCATAAGGATAAAGAATAAAAGAATTGCACACGAATGGTAGTGAGCAATGAATAAAACTGCTGAGAATGTAATTATAGTAGTTAGCCAGAGGCTCGCTAAGCCTATTCTGTTCCTTCTTCTATCTCTTCATCTTCTTCCTTTTTTCAGCTACATCATATCTTTTCTTCTTGTTCTTCTTGTTCTTGACTACTCATGATCTCCACTACCAACTATGGTTATTTTCTCAGTCACCTTATAGTTATAGAGTAAAGGTTGCTAGAAGTGCAAAATGTCTCGATAATTATTGTAGAACAGTTATTAGACGTGTTAGATATGCTTATTATATATGAGTCAGGAGCCGAATACCAGTAAAATAACCGATGCCTCTACCAAGAAGCTTTTTGAAGGTAAGAATCTCGCTTTTGTGTCGACATTAATGAAAGATGGCCATCCTCACAATACGCCTACATGGGTAGATATTGAGAATGGAACTATTATTGTGAATACCGCAATAGGTAGAATAAAGCAAAAGAATGTATCCCGAGATCCGAGATTATCCATAGCTATCGTCGACCAAAACAATCCATATGATATGGTTACTGTCAGGGGAAGGGTAATAGAACAGATAACAGGAGATGCTGCTGATAAACACATAGACAAATTGGCAAAAAAGTATCTTGGTAAGGACAAATATCCAAACAGAGCACCGGGAGAAAAGAGGGTTATACTTAAGATAAAGCCTGAAAGAGTATTTCACCAATAAAGTTGATGATTGATAATATGTCTAGGTCAAAGGATCTTCCATTACATTTCGCTCTAATGTAATAGATATTTCATTTGAATATACAACACAATATACTTCTAGCATCTGAATATCACATGATACAGGTACATATATTGCAAAGCTAGATTATATATTCAAGCTTTCGTAACATCTTATCGTCATCATTAATGTCTGATACTCACCGTCTATATCGAGACAGAATTTACATAGTTAAAGATATAATCTTGAAGCTAGTGCAATACGGTGAGTTAAATGCTACTTCTTTGATAAGTTTTTGTGGTTTGAATTTTAAAAAACACATGCCCATTCTTGATAAATTGGAATCGAAGGGTCTGATAAGTAAGACTCTACTGCTAATTGGGAAAAAACCAGTTACAGCGTACAAACCAACTCGAAAAGGCATAGAATTTTGCAGCCATATTTTAGAGCCTTATGAGATAATGTTTCCTCGTACAGATAGTGGCAATAGTAGCAGTATTCTGAAAGACATTCAGCCATTTCTAATACTCTTGATCTAAGTCAGATATCATCTTGTGTGATGAGATCTTTTCGTCGATATCGTCGTTTAAAAGCTTAATTTATAGAACATCCCCCTTTGCAAAACAGTTGCTAAAGAGACAGAATAAATACTATACATAGTAATAAGAATCGAGATAGATCCGGAATGAAATTTCTTTGCTTGAAATTCGAGGCATATTTCCGCTAATATTTTATACTTACAAATGCAATAGTAATTTTCAATCGTGTTTTTGAGTAACGCATCCTTCCCATCAAATACACTGATAGAAAAGACTATCACATGGTGAACTACAGTATTACAATTTCTATTACTACAAAAGTCAAGAAGAGAAAGAATAACAGTAACGCAATTTATAATAATGCTGCAGCTGAAAGCAAGCAGGAAGAAGAAAAAGAGATCATTATTTATGTTACAAAATTCGCTACAAAATCCTTCCAAGGTACGGGCTTAGGATTGGTCATATCAGTATTGTTGAAGCTCATGGTGGATGAATATGGGGTGCAAATAATGCTAATGGAGCAACATTTGCATTTAGTTTGCCTAT
>JBEVTH010000140.1:2581-6494 GCA_041156085.1 Candidatus Nitrososphaera maunauluensis | reverse complement strand
ATTCCTATATTCCTTGGAACAGTAATAGGTTTACCATTAGTCATAACGTTAAGCATTGGATGAAGGTGAGTTACTAATGCTCCTTCGTTATGGCTTATTATAGAAGCACCAGTTACTATAACCATAGTAATAAATGCTATTATGACTGCCGCCCCTATTGAAAATATTTTCATCATGTTTTTCTTGTTTTACGACGACTAACTGCAAAGTAACTGTCGTCTCTATCCTTTTTTACTTTCCTATCATTTCTCTTACGTGTCATCCCAGCTGTCACTCGATACTATGTAAAACTAAAAATGGCTTTGATTCGCTTCGTATTTGCTTGTCCATCCCTGAGCGTGTCAGATGTTAAAAGATATCTACTAATATACATGAACAAAATATGTGCTGGTTGTTGAGCACATCTTTCGAATCTCGGATCAATTATGCCCATTTTAGTTCTTACCATTACTTATATGGTCTATTTCTCTATAAATAATGCTCAATTGAAGGACTCTTCTCACGGGAGTTAGCAGCACAACTTCAATATTACAACGAAGACAACAAGAAATTACTGTATATATGGCGTCATGATTCATCATAAGATCTCATGATTCTATACTATACAAGATCTTTAAGAAAAAGGTAGATTTCATAGATTTTGAATTTATAATAACAAGTATAGGATATAATTATGGGTATAGATGGGATCCTCATTCCTAAAAAACATCAATAATGGTTATTTTTCAGGCATAACTAAGAAAATAACTATTATTTCTATTGCATTGATTATTGTTATTTCTTATGGTTTATTCTTTTACCTTCAAAACAATACTGAAAGCAGTGTTAAAAGCAGCCTCTTTGAACAACAACAACAGCGCCAGATAGAGTCTACGAAAGCTCTTTCTGAACATATTAGCGCAGATCTTGACTCCGTTATGGCAAGACTTCAAGTTCTAGCAAGTTCTACATATCTGCAGCAGGGAGACTTACATAGTAATAAAACCAAAAAGTTCTTGCAAGAAATATACTCTCAGCTGAACAATATTACAATGGCTGACAGGCTTTTTATTGTAGATAAGAACAACACAATAACTGCGAATATAGCTCCAAAAGGACAACAGACATTTGTTGGTACTGATTATTCATTTAGAGACTGGATAAGGAACACTCAAAGCTCATTGATGCCTGTATTTTCTAACGGCTATGAAGGAAGAGATGGCAAATACAGAATTGCGATAACCTATCCTATAATAAATAGAGAGACTGGAAAATATATCGGATTAGTAGGAACATCAATACCCACTATAGAGTTCTTTGAGCACTATGGAAATATTTACAATATCAAATCACAATATCTTGCAGTTTCGGATCGTAACTCAGTCCAATTAATTCATCCTGTTAAATCATTTGTGGGGACGCCCTTCTTTGGCAATTACACTCAGCAAGTAACAGGACATAACGTAATTCTGAATAATCTGATACGTACAGTAATGGCAGGCAAACCAGATTCAGGTGTTTACGAGTTCATAAATGGTCAAAGACTGAATACTGGCTACCCAATTTTTGTACAAGGAAAACAAGCATACTCTATTTTTGTAATAACTCCTACTGCTACAATATATTCACAAATCGATAATGTTATATCTACTGAAAGGACAGAAATGCTTTCGCTTCTAGCTGGAGCTACTGCTGCGGTTATAGGTCTTATAATATTTCTTATCAAGTGGAACAGCACACTGGATAGTGAAGTAAAAAGAAGAACAAAAGAGCTGAATGAATCAAATAAGCAACTTCAATTAACGACCTCAGAATTGACAAAAGCAAATGACTCTCTGGCAGAATCAAATAAGCAGCTCACAGCACTTAACAAACAACTTGGGGAAGCTAATGAACAGCTAAAAATTAATGATAAAATGCAAAAAGAGTTTATCAACGTAGCAGCTCATGAATTGAGAACTCCTATACAGCCGATACTTGGTTTGACTCAAATTCTTAGATCTAATACAAAGGATGTCAAGCAACACGAATTGCTAGACATTACAATTGCAAATGCAAAAAGGCTGCAGAAGCTTTCAGATAATATTTTAGACGCAACTAGGATTGAAGGCCAGTCACTAAAGCTGAAGATGGAGACATTCAATCTAAACGATGTAATAACAGATTCTTTAGATGGTATAAGAACAGAATTTAACGGTGAAAAAAATCTTAAGCTTATATATCAACCTCAAAACATTTTTGTAGAAGCAGACAAGGAAAGGATAACTCAGGTTATGTCTAATCTATTAAATAATGCTATTAAATTCACAAAAGAAAGCAGTAGTGGTAATAGTGGTACTATATCTATAACAGCGGCAGAGAAGAAGGAAAATGGCCAAAAGGCTAGTGTCTTAGTCACTGTAAAGGATTCAGGTACTGGAATAGATCGTGAAATACTACCTCGACTTTTTACTAAATTTACATCAAAATCCTACCAAGGTACTGGACTAGGATTATTCATATCAAAAAGTATTGTGGAAGCTCATGGGGGTACAATATGGGCTGAGAATAACGCAGATGGTAAAGGAGCTACTTTTTACTTTAGCATACCATTATAGATATATCTGATACTATAATCAAACAACGACATGGGTGTATGATGATCCTGAATAGATGATGATGATGATGATGATGATGATGATGATGTTGTATTGCTTAGTTCATAGTATTTCTTCCTAGTCTGTGGTATAATATTTCAATACAAGGCAATGATGGATTTGTTATAACTGTATGCATATGTATCACACTGGTGATAGTACAACAGCACTAAAGCCTAAGAATCCTATAATTATTGCTATTGGGGAGATGTGGCCAGTTCTATTGTTCCCACTTTAATAGATCTTAAGCTTGGAAGGATTAGAATTATCATTAGTAATTTAATCAATGTTATTAATGCTGTTTTGTCTGGGTTTTAGTTCGCTGAAGATGTACTATTGGTAGATATGCCTTTGCTGGTAGGACTTGTTTGTTTTAGAAATATGGTATTTGTTAATCTTGCAATAGCGAATCTTGAATTGCTAAAGAGGCTAATGCAGTTATTAAGAACAATATAGAAATGGACGATATCAATGTTAGTCCTAAGACTTTCTTGCCCTTGTCTGATTTAAACCACCAACTATGCCAATCTGTTATTTGGTTTTAGCCATTTAACTTCTTCAAGGCATCTTTGGCTATGGAAAAACTGTCATCAATCTCTAGGCAAGTGGCAAATAAAGCCTTGGCCCTTTCAGTCTTCTCCTCTCTGTTGTAAAGTACTCCTAAATTATAATATGGTTCAGCAGCTTTTGGATCTAGTACTTATAAAACCTTAATAATACACTCATTTAAAATGAGTGTATTGATTACAGGTCTAGGGGGTATAGTTGTAACTTGAAGTATCAGCCAACTAAAAAAATAATTTTTGTATTCCTTGTGCTGACACTAATATCGACACTATCGGCAGCTGCTTTTGTTACGGGTAATAAACATCTAGCATTTGCAGTGATGTTTCCTGGTAATTGTAATGATGGTTCAACATCAAATGCTATGGGTATTTGTGCAGATGGTTCAAAGGCTAATGGCCCGACTGATAATGGCCAAAATGATAATGGTATTTGTACAGATGGTTCAGCACCTTCTTCCGATGGTACCTGTCCATCCACCACAAATCCAGCACAACAACCACAAACATGTGCTGACAGTTCAGCACCTGATGCCAATGGTAATTGTACAGATGGTTCAACACCAACACCAACTGCCAATGGTAATTGTCAAGATGGCTCAACGCCTGATGCCAATGGTAATTGTGCAGATGGTTCAACACCAACACCAACTGCTCCACGAACTCTAACAGATCAAACCTGTCAAGATGGCTCAACGCCTGATGCCAATGGTAATTGTGCAGATGGTTCAACAC
>JBEVTH010000140.1:0-2481 GCA_041156085.1 Candidatus Nitrososphaera maunauluensis | reverse complement strand
CACAACCGCCCTGTCCAGGTGGTGTAGGACGAGATGCTAATGGTATTTGTCTCTCACCAGTACCGCCAACACAATCTGGTCCTGGTCATTGTGCAGATGGTTCAACACCAGATAATCCTAATGTTAATCCTAATGGTATTTGTCAAGATGGTTCAACACCACAACCTTGTCCAACTGGTACAAAACAAGATCCTGCTTCTGGTGCTTGTGCTCCAGACAACGGGTGTCAAAGTGGTTTTAAACTCGATGCTAATGGTAATTGTGTTGATATGCGAGGTGGCGGCTTGGGCTTACCACCACCACCACCACCACCATGTCAAAGTGGTTTTAAACTCGATGCTAATGGTAATTGTGTTGATATGCGAGGTGGCGGCCTGGGCTTACCACCACCACCACCATGACCATTACTGGAAGGAAATGGTGTTTTTAAATTGCCAACTGTTCAATCCACTCATTCCTGTATATTGGATGTTCTTGGCCACCTTTTTTTCGTTACACTGTCTGATGCATGAAGACCTCTTAGAATCTGTTTTTAGACGTGAAACACTAGGAAATAATCCCACAAGAAAACAGGTTGAAAACTATAATAAGAAATTTCATTTTTTCTAGATATAAAAGCAGTTGATTTAACTCTATATGTGCAATATCATCATAATGCTTTTTTTAACATAATAATCACTATACTTTAGTACGCTAACTACTAAATGTTAGTCTATTTATATAGAGAAAGCATTAAACACTAAAAATACAATCTCCTCGAACACACTCATTTCAATCTCCTAACGTAAGTCATACCAATTGTAGATTGATAGGATTTAACTTGCTGTAGTATTTAGAAAAGTAAATGGTAGAAAATGCAAGATATTGCTAAGCACTCCGATACACCATATGTAAGGAAGTTGTTCGTCGAAGTATTGTTCACTTTCATCGTCTCTATTCCGAAATAATTGTTCTGATTCAAATGATTCATAGCTATTACCATCATCTTAATATTCTTCTCTAAACTCTATTTTATGGCGAAAATCTTTAGAATGAAGTTTTCCAAAATATATTAATCCTCTTTACTTCTTTGAGTAAAGTACCATTCATATTCTTTGCACGCTGCGATAAAGCCCATTCTTGTTAACCATAGCCATTCTTAAGTACGGGCACGGTCATCGGATTGACTGCACCAGCAATCCTTAATGTATTTAGGAACGCCTGAAATTGTGGCAAGTGAGTCTCATACATTGCAGTAGTGGGATCTGAAACTATGATATCTATGACCTTGGTCGGTGTAGCAAATAAGTACCAGGTGGCCTTCCCTATTTTAGCACAGTCCGTATCATGTTGTATTGCGTATATTCCATTTATTTTGACAGTTGACGGAGACGACATTTTACATTCGGCTGCCGCTACGGCTGCGGCGTTAGATGCATTGAAGAAGTGAATGAAGGTAACACGGTTTGCTAGAGCCTGGGTATCATTTAGGTTTGTAAATGCTATGGAAATGGGAGGCAATCCTAGCAGCGGTCCTCCAAAACCCTTACCTCCAAAGTCCATGCCAGATTTCGATAATAGCCCCACACCAGGTGGGACTATCCAAACACTAGAGGTACCTCCACCTAGTGTAAAACCCTTCATTGAAGGAAATTCCATCCCGTTCCACCATTTAGGTAGATCAACTTGTAGGCCAGCAGACGGATTAACATATCTACCATTTACCTTTTTTAGAGATTTAACAAGTTCAGCTAATGAATGATACGATGATGTGGTGTTTTGAGCCTTAATTATTTGCTGAGGACTAATTAGAGATGAAACTAGTAATAGTAGACCTGCAATCACAAGATATGAATATAGGCTAAAATGCGCCTGGATAATCGACTTCATACCAAGCTGTTCTCCCGGTATTTTTCAAGATTTATTATTTTGCTGTTATTATCAACCATTCACTTAAACATATCTTATAAAATCTGTGCTATAAATGCATGTCATTGTAGGTGTAAAATTGAGGCTTCTGTTATTATAAGTGAAGAATAATAATAACAAAGATAACCTGTATGCCACGGTGTATACTTTTAAATAATAGGGATTAAACAAAAATTCAAATTTGACCTATTAACATATTACAACAGTATGAGCCAAAATGTTAAAGGGAATGAGAATATGCAAAACAATCAACAACAGTCATCAAGCCAATGGGCTCAAATAATAGGACAGGTTATGGAAAAATTATCTGGTACAAATATGTCTACCACAATCAGGTTTGACAATCTTGAAGTCGATGTTCCAAGAGCACAAGGACCTGGTGGTAGAGAGTTAGGTGGCGCCAAATGGGTAGTTAATGGAGAAATAGTATGGACAACAGAGGCGCATAAAGCAACAGGCGGAGGATAACCACGAGAAGAATCTTATTTCGTAATAAAGGATTGGCTGGATAAATGTGATAAACTAGAAAAGCTGAACTTCAATGCCAAGATAAAGATAAAAGAAGGTCTTAGA
>JBEVTH010000139.1:0-6508 GCA_041156085.1 Candidatus Nitrososphaera maunauluensis | reverse complement strand
GACACTTTGACTTTAGAATTTAATTGGTGGATTGCAGCTGTACAGCGCTCGCAAAACGCTAGCATCTCGTTGTATGAATATGTTTTCAAGTTAGCATCAAAAATGGCTTCAGGCTCGTTCATAAGATCAATACCATATAAAGCAGGATGATCTCCTATAACACCTATCAGAGGTGTTAATACGAAATTTATAAATTTGTATGGATTCTTTACATAGTCAGACATTATACTTTCCTGCGTGTTTCTGTAATTTCTATCATCTCCGGGGTTGAATACCGCTGTATTTGCTACTTCTACCAAATTAAAATACATTTTCATGTTATGTTTTGCTGCGCTATCTAGTATCATTTTTAAATTCTTTACATACTCGTCGTCAAGTCCTTCTATCAGTTTTGTAGTACCAGGTTCAAACTTCATTCCTTCATGTTCATTGAGAATCCAAAGCCGCACTACATCCAAACCCTGGATTGAAGAAAAGAAACTATCTATTGTGTCGGGATGATTTGAAAGATATGGAAGCTGCGGATTTGAAAGTGCTTTCGTTGGATGCGGGCTTACATTTGGGTCGAACTGGTTTCGTCCAATGTTTGTTGTTGTGTAACCCCAAGCACCATTATTTATACCTGCCAGAAATTTTTTAGTCATTAGTTTATTGACTGCAATACCACTATTCCCTAGCTGCTGCCCACGAGCACTAATACCACTAGAGTTTGTAAGGTTCAACCCAGATATAGAACGCAGTAGCCGGGAAAAGCCTAATCCACCAAATAACAAAAAAGTAGATCCTGTACCGATTAACTTTAGAAATTCACGCCGAGATATCACTCTTCTATTGTCTACCATTTTATTATTAACCAGCCAATTGGAGAATTTTATACATACTTATTCAAAAATAGAGAGGGATTCTAAATTTCGTAGATGCTTTTCCTTCTTATAGAACTTATCTTACGGCTATGGAGTTCCAGGAGCATCTCTTTATCATAGGCAATATCCAAAATATCTGTGCAATTCCGGAACCTAGAAAGAAAGTAGCTACCGGCAAATTTCCAAGCATCCCAGGATGCGCAAGTGGCATGTACAGATGTATTATTCCAGCTATTGCAGTAGCAACCGCGGCAGCAATAAACAAGTATTGGTAGTTACGAAATGAGGATCGCTGTTGTCTTTGCCTAGTTTTATCACTTTTTGACATATTCTATTCTCGAGCCTCCTCTATCTCTGAATTCTTATACTGTTACCTTTCCTTCAATAGGCGTATTTCCAAAATGGTTGTTGGTAGTCTTGGGGTCTATCATTATACTTGTGTTGCCGTTATCTGACAGAGTTATACTAATAGGAACATTGCTAACTGGTCCTTGTTTCATAGATACAGTAGCAATACCATTATATGTACTTCTAGTACTGGCCTTTGTTGGATTTCCAGCGAGCTTAACGTTGTTTATAGTATGTTTATGCATAGCCGAACCATCCAATTTCATCATGCTAAATGTGGAAGTAAAAGTAGGGGAATTGGAATTTAGGTCGTTAAGGTTCCATGTACCTGATAATTTCCATGTATCAGCTGGGTCATTTTGTACACTTGTTATAGTTCCAGTCTTATCAGATGTGGCAGTAGTATTTGATGAAGAGGAAGAGGAAGATTGATTGCTTTGTGCATATGTTGTATTGACCAAAGATGCGGATATACAGAACTGTTAATAGTAGTATGCCAGCAACAATCGCTCTTTTTCCTTTGTTGTTATTATAGGTATTATCAAACTTCATGTTTTCTCACTTTTACGTTTAAAGAAGTTGTATCTTAAAATCGTATGCCTGCGATATCGTTCAAGCTGTTATAATTGGTAGTAGTATTCATATACATATCTCTGCCAGCAAAATTACCAACATCACCATTGTTCATAAATCCGCCATTAGACCAGTGGCCATGTCCGCCACATCCTCGTCCATATCCTCCAGAAAATGGTCCTAATCTACCTTTTCCAAACATACCAGTGTGATCAGCAACTGATAATGATGATGGTAATGTCTGCTTATACAGAACTTTTCCATTTCCAGGATCTACTATAACAGCATAAGGTGTGTTATTACTATTATTTCGAACATGTATATCATACACCAAGTATCCGTTTAGTGGACGAATGAAAGCCAATGTTGCTGAAGAGTTTGAGCCCACTGTTTTTTGAGCTGTTATTATAGCTTCACCCAATGTAGTCTTAACTTTTGAAGATATAGCCCCACTTATTGTAGAACCAAGTGGTATTGATCCTGTGATATTGGGAAGAGAAGTTGGTACATTTCCTTGTTTTGCACCTGTTGTTGATGGCTTTGCTACTGCTGCAGTGGTATTCTTGGAACTGTTACTATTAACTTGTCCTACCACTTCAGAATAGAATGCCATCAAAAGCATTCCTACAGCTAACGCTGTAGCTGATATTATGGAAATTGTTGACTTTATTTCCGTCTTCATTATGGTCAATTTAATGACTCAGATATATAAATATAAGGATATTTTTGTCATGACAGACGTTTTCTACCATCTAATAAACATGCTATCGACTAGGAAGATAATTCTTGAGCACAGTTACGATGTAGAGAAGTCTGAGTCATAAACGAATCTCCATTATGATCCATCAAATACTCTGGAGTATAGAAGCCATTATCGTTTTTCGTTGAGTTCTCAGATATAATACCATGGGAGGAATATGACAAGTGATGGTTGTTGTTAGGATGATAATAATTACTGCCTGATAACCTAAATTCTTGATAAACATCAGCAGTTGGGATAGCTGTACTAAATATGCTTACAACTCCAATGACCATCATAGACATTACCAAAGCGGCTTTGCCTACATACTGTTGTGTATAGTAGTTATAGTCCCATCGCCCATTGTCATTACTCTTCTTATTGGTTATTGAGGGAGCGTGTTTAATCTCCTTTTTAGAAGCGGACCATTCTTCTTGTCTTTCAATTCCAAACTCAGGCAAAGGATCTATAACCATTAGTATTTCTTTTCTTTTCTGCTTGTTGTACGTTATCTGATCTATCTTCTCAACGTATAGATATATAATATAACCTGACTTGACTAAATTATTAATTGCTTGTAAAACAAAATCCTCGGAATCATTGGGAAAGCCATTTATAAGTGAAGATACTGAGAGAGGCTTCTGGCTTTTGATAACTATACGCAGAACAGCGACCTCAAATCTGTTCACATCTATTATGTATAAGAGATATTATTTAATGATTTATTGGATTCTATTTCAGAGTATAAATTGATCAAGGGAAAAGGACAAATATGACTGATTGTCAGTTATTATATGCCCTTGGAAATCCATAGCGAAGCCGGCTGCTCCAATATATTATCTGATATTTTTGCCTCACGGGCTGTTGCTCAAATACTAGACTTCTTTCTAGATCACAAGGAATTTGACTATTCGCCTTCAGAAATAGCACATAAGACCAAATTATCATTTAGAACGGTATTCAGAGAGATTCCAAATCTAGAAGAGAATCAACTTATTTACCACAGTAGAAAAATAGGGAAAACAAGCATGTATAGACTAAACACGGATTTCCAGGCAGTGCTGTTATTAGAGAAATTTGTTCTACAGATGGCACAGCTGATGCAAAATACCCAAAGTGAAACAACACCAATAGAAACAATTGCTGTAGATGAAAACAGCACTACTAGTATTCCTTGAACAAAACAAGAGATAGACCTAAAGCTATATCAATAAATTATAAAACTACATCATAACGCCATGCTTCTAATGATATTATGAAATAGCCTTAAGCGCTTCAAAAGAAGCCCTTATTTTTTACATGAAAGTACACGCTGCTATAGCATAATGAGATGTTATCGCAGCTATGCTTTCAGATATTGCTATAGCAGTAGCACACTCCTTTTGTCCACAAAACAAAGGGCGTAATAATATAATGTGAGGCATAATAAATATATTATGGATTCATTTGTTTCTAAATACTAACACAAATGTCAATACATAAATACATTATTTTCTATTATGATAGATAATATAAGAAATGATGAGTAGAATTGTTCTGAGCAAAGAAATAGCAGGACCAGTGATAGGAACATTACTTCTTGCAACAATATTGACAATCAACAATAACAATAATAGCATATTTCAAACAGCAGCAGCACAATCCACAAATAATTCTGCCGGTACTACTGCTGCTCCCAACAGCAATGCTACTAATATAGATACATTCCACGCTAAAGGAACAATAAATAGCATGGCTTCTCCAGTTCTGGCAGGTAGACCAACTTCCCCTGTGAACCAGTCTGATATGTGGGTATTAGGAGGCACTTGGAACCTTGATGTCATTAAAGGCAATCTTCAAAACTTTAGGGTAAATAACACCATGGTGAAGATTGATGGTAATAATTTTCATACTCACTCCATAGAAAGATTACGTAATGTGAGCGGTTTCACATCAATACCGTTGCCCTCCTCCTCTTCATCATCTTCCCCAACTCAGATATTGCTGTCCCAAAAAGGCAATACGGCAATGAAAGGTATTGCTGACATCAACACAGATGGTAAATTAAAGTGGAAGGATGTTCCTGTGATCGTATATCTGATAAATGGTAATGTATTAAATATGCAAATAGATGCAACAAAGACAAACGACCATTTTCAAGGGCTTCCAGTATTCGGTACAGTTACATCATTGACGGATCAAAATAACAAACAATTGAATTCAGAGTAGCAAAACAATATAAGATTTTTTATTTTTTATCTTATCCGATCACGTTTATTTTTATTGCTCTTAGGAATGCAATAACTTCATTTTCAGCGCTTATCATTAAAACATACCTTCCAGGCTTCAAATCCAAAGATGGTTTAAAGGTAAATAAAATCTGTTATATATCTAGTTGAGTTAGGTGTCGTTGTACTACTGTTAGTACCGCAAAATGCCTCTAGAAAGCTTTTAACGGCAGCAGTTGCTCCTTGTTTCTGTAGTACTATTGAAGAGTTTTCTGCCATGGGGGGAATGTCCATTGTATTTGAATGTACTAGAGTAATATCCATCTTTTGTGACAATTCTATTGCAGCAGCATATTGTTCCTGTTGAAGTTTAAAGGCATTTGAAAACAATGAAATGACAATTAAAGTTAGTAAGCAATTTGAAAAAATAGAATACATAGCAACAGCACTTTATTTTTCTATAGTATACACTTGTCTATACTGTCTGTTCTTTTTCACTGACCTTTATTCCAGTTTCTTTAACTAATATTATTGCGTTAATTATTAGATACGCGGCTTGAAATAATGTTGTTGTTATACCAATTTTATCTGTCAACAATTTTATACTTTATCGTATATGCAACATGTTATTTAAAAAGAATTAGACTTGATAATCTAACTTTAGACAAGTCCGTTCATTGCGGATCCTCTTATCTGAAATTGAATTCTCTACAATCAATGCTGATGTTTACTTAGTCTCTCCTTCATAACTATGACACGCGTTTGTTTTGTTGTTTTTGATGTTAGTTTTGACATAGTAGTAGTTGTGGTGCAATTTTTCAATAATTCTGTTAGCTGATGTATCCTGTATTAGATGGTTTATTATTACCTGGCACACCAGATTGCTGCTGGCTTTCCAATACTCTTCCGGCTGCTTCCTTTTTTATAGTTTCTATCAGCATCTCTGTGTCCTTCACTTTCTTGTCCAGGCCGGTCATATCTACTCTTATTCCAGTTATTGAAAGCAACCTTTCCAAAACAGCCTTCGAGGCTTTGGCGTCAACAACATAGCCTGAGGTTTCTCCCAATATACAAATACCTTTAATTCCACGAAGCTTTGCAATACCAATGATCAGACCGTTCATACCTGCGACACTGCCATTATCCATTGTTAGGATATTCTGCTCATCAAATCTTTTTACAATCTCTATATCATTAGCCGTGCCGAAAATACGCGGATTGTCTACAAAGACTTGAGTTATATATGCTCCTAAAGCAAAGATTTTTTGCGTATTAAATTTGACCGCAATATCCAAGATTTGTTCAGCCAGAAGATATTGAGATTCAGGGCTGACTGGCTGCGAATCTCCAGTCAATAATAGAAATTCATTAGTCTTGGAGGAGCTAGTAGTACCAGCAGGCATATCTGAATAAAAAATACTATTTTTCATAAGTTCTGCTACTCCATCCGTACTAATCAGAATCTGGGGAGGAAACGAGCTTGAGTAAATGTCGGCAAAGTGTTTTGCATTCAGCTCTTCAATTAAATGATCTACTGCAATTTTTCCAATATATCCAGTACCAGGAAAGCCGCACACCAAATAAGGAGACTGTAATTGTGGTGGATTAGCGGAGGAATAAATAACGTTAATTCCTGCTCTTGTTGATGTTAACATACTGTAATTTATATAATTTAGTAGACTTTAAAGTCTTAGCCTCAATGAATAACAGGAGACAGAAGAAAACACAGAGTGGTGAGCTCGATTTAGAGCCTATCCCAAAATTATCCTCCGGTATAC
>JBEVTH010000138.1:0-6526 GCA_041156085.1 Candidatus Nitrososphaera maunauluensis | reverse complement strand
CTATTTGTTGCCAAGTACCAAGTATTAAATTTCTATCTTTGAAAGGAACAGTTAATGCCCTCAAATGTGATCATCATTCATAGAAGAACAAGGATCTACTACAATAACCAATAGAATAACCACCACAAGAAACCAAACAAGAACAGCAGCAAGAACAAGAACCAGAAACGTTTGACAAAACGTTCTAATTGATATCTGATTTATTTGACAGTCAAGGAGCTAAAGAAGTTTCTAGATAGTCGCATTGATAAGAAACAACAACTGCCTACTAATGAACCATCATTAAAAAACTATGATGCTAACAAGTTTTCTATAATTGTAACAAACCATTTTGGATAACAGATGTTTCAGAACACAAGAAAATTGATATTCTTGCTAAAGGTAACTGCTTTGCACACATCTATGTATCCAATATATTTATTTTGTTAGGATGTTTTATCGGTTATTCTCCACAAAAAGCAATGGCGCAGAACATGAAGAGTAACCTTGTAACCGAAACTGCATTATCTAATGACAGCAATCAAACTCCTCAGTAGTACTGAAAATATGACAAACTCGCAAGATATGACAAATGAAAGAATACAGGTAATGGGACTTTACCTTTTCAACTACCATACCATGCCCTGGAGTTATTTACACATATCAAGTGGTGTTATCTTTGTATTGAATAAGAAAACTGCTACAGATATCATTTCGCCATTTGCTGTAGTACCAAACTCTGCACAACAGCTATACCTCCGAATTCTGATAATGAACCATTAAGACCACCCTGCTCAAAGTAATGTAGTACGATGAATGCACAAATGTACTATCCTACAAAAATTGCTAGCGAAATCCATATTATTCATAGGATTTTATCATTACTACATATGCATTATGAAATTTTAAAAGAGCCAATGTCAATGCTTGAAATTCAATTAAATAATGAAGAGGAGATTACTGCTGAAGCAGGAGCAATGGTTTACATAAAAGGCAATATTGAAGTTAAAACTGCAATGCGCTCCGGCGGTGGCTTCTTTAAGAAATTTAAGGTTACTGCATTAGGTGGTCAGTCTTTTTTTGTGAACAACTACGTTGCCCATGAGGATAATTGCTTCATTGGCTTGACAGGACCCCCAATTGGAGATATAGTGAGAATGTCAATTAATGCTGATAATGGTCTTATCGTGCACTCTGGAGCTTATATTGCATCTAGCACAGGAGTAATGCTTGATACAGAATGGCAGGGTTTTAAAAAAGGAATTTTTGGAAACGGCTTGTTTATGTTGAGGGCTAATGGGGAGGGTGATTTATTTGTCAATGCATATGGATGTATAATTCAGAAGGATTTAGGAGGTAATGAAAAAATGATATTAGATAATCATCATCTGGTAGCACTTAGTGAAAATTCAAACTATAGGGTAATGAAATTTGGTGGACTGAAAACTACAATCCTTGGGGGAGAAGGACTTATTACTGAAATCACAGGTCCAGGATCAGTTTATTTTCAAACCAAAAATATTCCAGATTTCGTCAATTATCTTGGAATAAAACAGACATCAGGATCTGAAAACACATGGAGCAGCACCTAGTTCTCCACATTTGATAATCGAGATCAAATATTATGTTTGAATACTTGTTATGTAGGCCAGCATTAGGCAAGGAAAGTTATTTGAAGGCTATGCCTACAAACAATTAAAAAATATATTTGAATATAGGAAAATAGCTACAGTCAAAGCAGCATTGGAATAACAAGTGCTACTTATTAGCAGCAACTATTTTATATATAGTCCCATCAAATGCAAGAATGTACAGATAGCCGTCATATGGGTTAAATTTGATATCTGTGATTCCACCAAATCCCCTTGCAAATACTATTTGATCAAGACTATCAGAACTATTTGCAATACCATCTGCAATTGGACCTGCAGGAAGAACCAAACCTGTTCTCTTTGTATTTAGTTTAAAGTGGTAAATATTTCCATTTTTCACATCACCAACAAACATATCATTTTTGTATAAATTTCCAAGCTTGTCTGAATTAAGGAATGCAATTCCAGTAGGAACCACTTTTCTGAACCAAGTGAATTGAGGTGGATGATATTTTCCATTCCCAAAAAAATCTGCTAAATCAGTTGGATGAACTGGAGCTATCTGTTGCTTCTCGGTTTGATCAATACTGCCATATCCATGCAGCCATATACCATCAATTTTATTATATCCACTATTAAATCCTGGATTAACAAGATTGATTTCATCTCCAAATGGCAAACCTATTTGTGTATCCCATAGAATTCCTGTAACAGGATCAAAAGCAAGCCCAAAGCTATTCCATATTCCATAGGAAAAGTAGAGGTTTAATGGAAATCTATTTCCAAGTATGCCGGGATTAATTGGTTTACCATCTTGGTTAACTCTAAGTATGCCACTAGTTCCATCTGGTTCACTGCCATTTTGGATATTCTGTGCTTTAGTTTTGTGTCCGTTAATCCCAACATCTCCAATAGTAATATACACATTGTTGTCAGGCCCCATAGCTATCTTGCCTCCATTACCTATAGCTCCTGGGGTTGCTGGAAGATCCAATAATAATTTCGGATTTACTAATTTACTATTGTTGTCATTTAGATCATACCTGTATAGTCGATTGCCCATTGGCTGTTTTCCCTCTGTAGCATGATCTGGTGTATACATCTGAGCTTGAGTATAGTATAGGAAAACGTACTCGTTATTATTGGAAGTGTTATTGTGATTTCCATTTGGATTTTTGTGTGCAGTAGTGGGAGAAGAATGAGGAGCAACTGCTATGCCTAACATGCCTCTATGACCATACGTGGCTACACTTACGTTAAGTAAAGGTTGTTGTAGTTCCGTACCATTTACAATTCTTCTTACTGTGCCTGCATTTTTCTCTGTGACTAGTATATCATTAGGGCCAAAAAAGACCATACTGGTTGGATATCTTAATCCTCTGAAAATTACTTGTGCCTTTATATTATGATCAAGTATTGTTGGTCCTTTAGGAGAAGGAAGGCTAACTTCAGGATATTTTGAAACTAATGCTTTTGCAACACGGCTATGATGATGTTGTAATACTAGTAATATAAAATGCGGAAATTTCTTTGTTATAGAAGTATAAGTCAGAATGACCAAGGATGTGACCAAAATTATACTTATTATGCAGAATAACGACGATAGTGATATAAAGTGAGGTATTAGAAACTTCATATGATATAGCCAAGGTAGTATCTTTTATCTATTCAGCTGAGTTCTCTATTGCTGCTTCTAAGTTGATACTACAAATAACCACTGGAACAATTTCCTTTTGCTTATTGTTCTATATGTCACTGACAATAAAGACTTTTCATACAGACTCGATAATATTTCTAACAACGGCAATGACAACAGTGATGACGATAGCTATAAGACAGACAAGTATGACGATGAGTACTATTTAGATCAAAATCGAGACTCACCAAGATTGTATTTGTATAAAAAAGCAAGAGCAGAGAAATGGCAAGCTTGTATTACTCAAGACGAATTGGACTATCGCTTAAAAGAGAGGCTGCGCCTAAGTCCGGCGGAGATCCTCGATAACATAATCAAATAGACGGCATGAAAATATCGGGAAAGTACAACATTCACATTACTTTTTTTTAACTTTCACTTTCGCTACCTCCTCTAACACTCTATCCAAATATGTTTTTATTTCGCGGTATGTTAATGACGGCTCTACTCCACTCTCTTGTTTTTGTCTATTTGCGCTGTCTTGTGTATTCATCATCACCTTGTCCTCAATTTCCTTTGTCATTTGCGCTGTTCCAATACTATCTAACAGTTTTGATGATTGTTGTTCTTTATTGATTTGCGTAACTTTCCATCTTGTGCTACAGAAATTGCTGAATTATAAAGACCTGTCAGAACTTAAATGAGTTATATGAACTCTATCCACAAAATAGAACATTGCCTTGCAAGCTTTTTGAAACTACACAAAGTATTGAAGAAAAGGGGTTTGAATCATAATAATGTGGAATGGTTTGCAGACGCTATAGAAACAGGAGCTATTAAGATTCCAGACTACAAATAGACAATGGCAAAACATCAATTTGATGATACGAATAATCAGATAACATACCTAAATAGAATTAGCTATAATAAAGGAAACTACATACCATATTTGCAGATTGGAGTCCAAGAGCTATGTTCATGGACTTGAGAATCATAACCAAAAACAACAACAAGAAGTGATCAAAATGAATAGTTGATGCGGTTAAAGTTGTGTCGTTCATTCTACTGGCATGTAGTAGAAGAGTCTGTACACCTCTTGGAAATTGATGGATCATCTGGATCCAAAGGAACAATTGCTGCCCTCGCTACGTCTTATTCGCATATTTTTTCCAATTCAATTTTGCTTAGAACTTAATCACCTAAATATCAGCCCTAATCATAGTTAGATAAATGAAAGGTGATGATGAAGCAGTCATAGCAGAAGAAGTACAGAAGGTTAATTCTCAGTTCTATGATGCTTTTGAGAGTCTATCGATTGAAAGGATGGAAAGATTATGGAAGCATGAAGATAATATTGTTTGCATACATCCTGGCTGGGATTTGTTTACTGGTTGGTTGGCAGTACGTGAAAGCTGGACGATTATATTTGCCAATACAGAAATGATTAGATTTACAATTACAAACACCAAGGTAAGAGTCTTTAATAATAATGGGAAGATAGCAGCGGTAGCCGTATGTTTAGAAAATATAGAAACTTCAGTCAACAGACAGAATGTTAAACTCGGTGTTATTGCCACTAACATATTTGAAAAGAATGAAAATCAGCAGTGGTTACTGATCCATCACCATGGTTCATCTTTATCAAATTACATATCTCCTAATGTATATTCTTAATATACATCCTTCTTCTTGTCCTTATGTGCTTATGTGTTAAAGTTGTGTGACTGGGTTTGTTCTACTACTAACATGTAGATGTCCGCACAGCTCTTTGTCTATCCATTTTCTCTTACTGCAAGTGCCCGAGGATGTTGTGAAAGATACTGCTTAGGCCATGCTACACCATCAAGCATTTTCCATGAGTTGCCAGAATCAGTAGAGCAAAATAGTCCACGGTTATTGATAGAATAGAATTCTCCTGTAACCTTTGGATTTGCTGCCAGTACGGAAATAATTGTTCCACTTGGTTCAGGAAGACCATTGGTAATTGATTTCCACTCCAGATTATTTCTATCATCCTCTATTTTCAAGCACCTTCTATATACCAACGATTCGGCATCTTCGATAGAATGTGCTTGCCAAGCTGAATGCGATGCAGATACAATAATATTTTGCGGATCTCCTGAATCAACTGCAAGACCAGCAAGATAATGATGCTTAAGCCCTGCTACTAGTCTTTTCCATGTTTGTCCATAGTCATAACTTTCAAAATATCCATCACCTGCAGCAGAGTATAGTTGTCCGGGCATCTTTTTGTGGGTAGACATAGTATGGGTATCATATGGCCCTCCTTCTACTCTGTCTATCCATGTCTTGCCGCCATCACGACTTTGGACTAGTGCTCCTGCCTCTATGGCAGCAAAAACATAATCACGATTGTTTACATCAGGTTCAATCCAACGTACATGAGAAGTCCAAGGTCTTGGAGGAAAGCTCCATGATGTAGAAGACTTCAAATTGTTAAGGGTGCTCATTTTTTCCCAAAATTCACCTCCATTATCAGATATGTAAATGGCGCTAGGTTCAGTTCCCACATATACTGTATTGAATCCATTATTTTCCCTTTTTTTTAGATGATGATGGCTAACTGAAACTGACATTACATCTTTGCTAGATATACTGATCTTTCCAATGCTATCCCAAGTTTGCCCACCATCATCTGTGTTCCACAATCCATCACCAAATGTCCCGCAGTATGCACGAATTGGATTGCTAGGATCAAATGCTATACATTGTGGAGAGGTGCCTTTCAAAGACTCATGCAATTTCCATCCTGTCTTTGAAGACTCAACAGTTAGAAGTGAGTCCTGCATTGCAGCTATAATCGTAGTCATCATCATTAGTAGTTGTAAGAAGGAGTATATTGTTATTAATGGGATCGAGTACCTTTTTATTGATTATTATAGATTGGACATCATCTTGCCTATAACTATATCATACAATGGTTTGTTTTCTTCCTTTATCTTCTCTAATCTTATTTGGAAAATACCCTTATCTATTATTACAACCACTACCATGAAGGCATATTAGAGACAGCAAACTGGTTATTGATGATCTTGCTGAACCAGATTGTGGATAAGATGATGGTTGAAGCAGTGAAACATGCTTTTGTGAATCTACTACTCAATTTTATCTATTTTCTCCATTTTCTCTATCTCTCTATTGTTCTTTTGGGTTTTCTAACTTCGCAATTAAATAGTCCTTCATTTCAAGGACTCCCTTCAAAGGAGTTATACTTATCTTCATGGAAATTATTGGATCAGTAATAAAATGTCAAAAATGCAAAAGAAAAGTTTAAACTCACCTGATGAAACACGATCAT
>JBEVTH010000137.1:3395-6544 GCA_041156085.1 Candidatus Nitrososphaera maunauluensis | reverse complement strand
CGAGTAACATGTGTATCTCACCTTGGGAATTATGTTATTTCCTCAACTTGTGTCTTTAATTGTCAAGTGCTCTACAAGCTTTAGGTAATCTTCTACAAGATCATTTTCTGTTGGTCTATAATATGAGTCGCTTATGCCAGTGCCATGCCTCATCAATGTTTCAACGTTGATAGGTTTCATTCCTCCGGTCTAAGCTTTAGTCTTGAATTTTCTAAACCCATGGACAGTCTTTGGTTTCTAATTCCTATCGAAAAAAGAAGTCTATTGTAATACTGCAGGAGCAGTCATTGGTATAACTACATCTTTGGAATTGTCTTGTTGCCGGACTTTATCACTTATTTGTCATTGCCTGAAAGCGAAAACGATTATGATGACTTTGCTTCTTCTTTATCTCTTGCACTTGTATATAATTTTAGGATTAATATCCTTCAAAGCTAGAACATGTAAGTCAAGCTATGCTCGTGCATTTGTATTAAATGCTTCAAAAATACCAATCTCATGGAATTGTATTGATCTAAACAGATGAACATGTTTTGTGTGCACTTTTGTATTTTTAGTGTTTAATAGGGAATTATAGGTTTGATAGGGAAATATGGACATCAAAAGAAATGGCTCACAGCTGTCTTAAATTGTATACAGCAACAGAACTTTCTATATATCTGAAGATTAATATTTGTTTTACATACTACCTTGACTATCAGTATCAACAATAATAGTCTATCTAATACTAAGGATAAGAGGATTGAAAAGACAGAAGTATTAAATGGTACTGATAATGTAATTGACACAGAATTACAATTTTTCGCCAATTCAAAGCAAAGGATAGATACCTGTATGAACTACACACGACCGTCATTAACTGTCGCACTTGAACCAATAAAGAAATCTTTTGTTGATGCTAAAAGCAGAGGTGTGAAACTTAGATATATAACCGAAATTACTCCTGACAATATTTCTTATTGTAAAGATCTTAAGACAATTGTAGACGACCTTCGACACTTAGATGGAATAAAAGGGAATTTCATGATAAGTGAATCAGAATATCTTGTTCCTATAGTCCCATTTAATAAAGGGAAAGTAGCGTCGCAGATTATATACAGCAACGTAAAGGAAATTGTAGATCAACATCAGTATATGTTTGATACTCTCTGGAGTAAGGCAATATTAGCAGACCACAGAATAAAGGAAATTGAAGAAGGAGTAGAATCTATTAGAACCAGGCTGTTAGAAGACCAAGATGAAATTATCAAGGAATTAAAACGCAAAAACATTGCTGCCAACAAGCTTTCGATATGCACGGGAATTGGAGGTATGAAAATGAGCTACAACTTCCTCTTTGATTCGTACAAGAACGTAGTTGACAAATATAAAAAAGGTGATAGTAGGGAGGGCTTACGATTGATAACGAGTATAAATGATAAAGACACAGCAGATGTGGTAAATATATTTCTTCAATCAGGAATACAAGCAAGACACATAAAAAATATGCCACCATTAAGTTTTGGAGTTTCAGATAAAGAAGTGTCCCTTACAATAGAAAAGATGGAAGGTGGGATGATGAGCCAAAAATTCTTGATTAGCAATGAACCACTCTATACAAGTCATTTTAATTCCATATTTGAAGATTTATGGCAAACTGGAATTGATGCTGTAAATAGGATAAAAGAAATCGAAGAAGGAATTGACCAATCTAACATAGAGATCATACAAAATCCGGAAGAATCGATAAAGCGATCTTTGGATATAATAAAATCAGCAAAAGAAGAGGTACTGAGAATATTTTCCTCAGTAAATGCATTCCGCCGCCAAGTACATGTAGGTATAATGCGGCTATTCAAAGAAGTGGTAGAAGAACATGGCATAAAAGTCAGAATACTACTACCTGCTGCAGATCAGCAGCAAATTACACAAATAGTAAATGAGGAAACAGCAGCATTGGGATTATTACCTTATCAGATTGATATTAGAAGTATCGACAAGAGTACACAAACAAGTATCGGAATTTTAGTAGTTGATAGAAATGAATCTTTAATTGTCGAAACAAAAGATGATACAAAAGATAATGTTTATGATGCTGCAGGACTAGCTGTATATTCTAATAGCAAACCCATCGCTTTGTCATATGCGTCAATATTTGAAAGTCTATGGAAACAATCAGAATTATATGAACAATTAAAAGTTCATGATAAAATGCAGAAGGAGTTTATCAATATAGCAGCACATGAATTGCGAACTCCAATACAACCAATACTTGGCTTGACTCAAGTTCTTAGTCATGAGATAAAAGACAACTCTCAGATTGAGTTAATGGATGTTGTAATTAGAAATGCAAAAAGGTTGCAGAGCCTTACTGAAAATATTTTAGATGTAACGAAAATTGAAAGTCAATCACTACAGTTGAACAAAGAGAAATTCAACTTAACTGAGATGATTGTAAATGCTATTGCAGATTCAAAAAATCAAATTAAAAAAGGTAGTAATTTAAAATTAGACCTAGTCTATAAAGGAGATGTTTTTGTAGAAGCCGATAAGGCAAGAATTAGTCAAGTGATTATGAACCTTCTAAATAATGCCATTAAATTCACTCAAGAACAAGGTACTATAACTATTATGACAGAAACAATAGACGATCAGATTCTTGTTCACATAAAGGATACTGGTAGTGGTGTAGACGCTGAAATAATGCCAAGGTTATTTTCAAAATTTGTCACAAAGGCACAAACAGGAGGTACTGGATTAGGATTGTTTATCTCAAAGAGCATTGTTGAAGCGCATGGTGGTAGGATATGGGCTGAGAATAATATTGATAGAAAAGGAGCTATGTTTACAATCAGCCTACCAATAACGAATCATAAAAGAGGGTAGAGTATTTGTACACAAGGTAGCATGAAAAAATATATTCTTATATCATTAAAACATAATTCATTGTTCATGGTCTTTTAGGTTTCGCTTTAATAGCGTTGGTTATATTTTCTGCGCCTATTTCTACTGCATGGACAGCTAAAAGCACGTTTTTAGGTAGATCAGTGCAAAGTCATAATGAAGGTAACTTCATATTATCATTCATAAATATTAAAATATTCTATCTTTATTACTTTCACCATAAAAATTCGGTTCGGCGGTTATGTTCATTTATAATTCAGGAGCAA
>JBEVTH010000137.1:0-3295 GCA_041156085.1 Candidatus Nitrososphaera maunauluensis | reverse complement strand
AAAAAACATTGTCGACTCTTTCTAGAAAATCTTTAGCTATCTTTGCGATCTTGTTTGCCGTTCTAATTATCATGTCAGCACTAGCAGCATCAGCAGGCATGTCGTTGGGTCTTTTGTCAAGTATCAAGAATAACAAAAGTCATATTCCTAGAAACAAGCTAAATTCTCGTGAAATAGGTGGGATAGGTACCCGCAGCGGTGATAATGATAGTAGCAATATGAGTTTTAATATCGCACTTATCAGGCCCACATTTACAGCAGCAGCATACAATAATGCATTTTACAAATTCTATTCCCTATTCATTCACACGCCAGCAGGAATGAATGTTACAACTCATCTTAATCTGCTTTCAAGTAGAGTAACAAATCAATTAAGGCCGTTATCGTCATCAACTGCATTTACGATGTTTTTCTTGCCCCGCCATTTGAAAACATTGCTTCCACACTCAAATATCGACAATTTGACAGATGCTGACGTCGACAGTGGTTCTTCTATATTTATGAAAAATGGAATAGCCAACAGATATGATATTCTGATACTTGGTCATCAAGAGTATGTTACACAAAAAGAATATGATAATCTAAAACGATTTGTAGCTAATGGTGGTATATTGATAGTACTAGACGCTGATCCATTCTATGCAGAGGTCAGATATGATAAACACACCCAAACAGTAACATTAGTCAAAGGTCATGGATGGACATTTAATGGTAAATCTGCTTGGAAAAGTGTTAATGAAAGATGGAAAAAAGAAACATCAGACTGGGTTGGTAGCAACTACCTTTGCTATTTATGTAAAATTACGTTTCTAAATAATCCTTTTAGATATAAGCATCATGAAGAACAGTATCTAACCAATCCAAACGATATAATCTTAATGAATTATAATGCAGCAGTAATATCAAAAAAATATCATCCACCGGTAGTAAAACCTGTGATTGCCACTTACGAACTGAGTTACCAAAAAGGAAAGGTGATAGTTCTTGGGATATATTCTGATGATGTAATATTCAATAGCAACTTTGACAAATTCTTTGATGGATTGCTTCTACAACGTGCTCTGGCAGCAAAGACAAAGAATTTATGATAACTACACTCTGGTTCTGTATCAATAATCAAATATCGAGAACAGCGCTGATATTCTTCGTCAGGAAGGTTGAACAGCCAATCTGCGCCTCCACCTTCTATAGAGGAACGTTGATGATGTGAGTAACGGTTGATAAGGAAAGCGTGAGATCATAACATATAATTTTCCTTTCATGCGTCAAATTTGTAGCTTTACATATCTATTCCAGAATCAGAATATTATTCTGATTCTCTGCCAGTCTGTCTTAGTTTGTTGTTTATGAGTTGTCGTGACAATTTGCCGTGCGTTTTTTATTCGAACGGAGTTGTAATAATCTGAACATAAGCCTTATAGTTTACCTTTGAAGAAAATATGGTACGAGACAATCTTGATTACATCTATTGAATATCCTCCTGGACCATCATATAAAATGAGGCCTGCCAAACTGATGCGTGAATTTATTCATGATCCAATAAGAACATTGCAGGATATTTCATATAAGTACGGTGATATTTCTTATTTTAGACTTGGACATCAGCATGTGTATCTAGTTAATAATCCTGATTATATTGAAAAGGTGCTTGTATATGACCATCGCAATTTTACTAAGGGTAAGAGGCTTCAGCTTGCCAAGTCTCTCTTAGGCGAAGGACTCGTAACTAGTGAAGGGGATCTTCATAACCGGCAAAGACGAATAATACAGCCAATATTTCATCCTAAACAAATCACGACTTACGGCAAAGCCATAACCGACTATGCTTCTACTCTGAACCATAAATGGAAGGATGGAGATACGTATGACATGCTGAAAGAAATGATGCAGCTGACATTAAGTATAATCTGTAAATCGGTACTGAATTATGATGTAGAAGCAGAAGCAGAAGATGTTGGCAAAGCATTGACGATATGCCGTAATTATTCAAAGAGACTTCAAAGTCCCTTGGGTCAGATCCTAAATAAAATACCAATACTCCCTAATGTGAAAGGAGCCAAGAAAGCAAGAGAGGATCTAGACAAACTTGTATATGGCTTCATTAAAGAAAGAAGGGAAAGACCAGAATCTGATAGCAAGAGTTACGACGATCTATTGACACGCTTGCTTCAGGCGCAAGATACTGCTGGATCGACGCCAACGGCTGGCGGTAAAAGTACAAGCAGTATTACTACTGGGGAAAATGCCAGTAATAGTACCACTGATACTTCTTCTTCCCATTCTGGAACGTCAGACAAACAAGTAAGAGATGAAGTTATGACCATATTTATTGCAGGTCATGAAACAACTGCTAACGCACTCACATGGACATTTTATCTTCTTTCTCAAAATCCCGATATTGAGAAAACGCTTCTAGGTGAGTTGGAAACTGTAATTGATAGCAATAGGACTCCAACTGTCGATGATATATCGAAATTAAAGTTCACTGATAAAGTACTTAGAGAGTCAATGAGACTATACCCACCTGTATGGTCCATAGGCCGTTACGTAGATAATGATTATACTCTGGGCAAATATACTATACCAGCTGGTTCTACGATTATCATGAGTCAATATGTAATGCATCATGACCCGCGCTACTATAATGAGCCAGAACGTTTTGATCCAACACGATGGAGTACGGAGGCAAAATCTTCACTTCCTAGATTTAGCTACTTCCCATTTGGTGGAGGAATTCGAGCCTGCATAGGGGAATCGTTCGCGTGGATGGAAGGTATACTTATCCTAGCAACTATTGTCCGACAATGGAAAATGCTTCTTGTTCCAGGTCATCGTGTAGAACTTGATCCAGCCATCACTCTACGCCCAAGGTACGGTATGAAGATGAAACTAGAACGAAGAAATCTGTGTAGAAACTGAAATCTATACACTCGTCCTCTTCCTAACTTTCTGCTCAAAGCTATCTTTTCCCGATTATGGCCTTGTCATTTTGTATAGAAATATCAAAAAGCCATCCGAGACAACTTGCCGATGTATTACTTACCTATTTTAAGACCATGATCATTGCAAGAAGTTTTGTTTAACCTAGATATCACAATATAGAATTTATATGAACATGCTCTTCTTTCTATTCCATTTGCTTCCGTGGCGTTCATCATCAACAAGGAAATTATGAAATGACTAAAATATACTGAACATTTTGGAATGGAAGTAAAAGGAGATCAAGTAAATCAGAATATTTTGGTATTATCTAGAAATGAAAAATTAATGAAGATATCGAACAAAGTTAGACAAA
>JBEVTH010000136.1:0-6609 GCA_041156085.1 Candidatus Nitrososphaera maunauluensis | reverse complement strand
ATCCAAGTTTATCTTTCAATATAGTAAGCTGATCAAAAGCTTGTTTTAGATTCTTATCTGTAGGAGTATAGTTCTGTATTCTCAAGTTCCATGTTCTTAACCTTTGCATTGTAGAATGCATATGTGCGTCTATCTTTCGACCGCTCGCATCCCTGTCAGTTTTACCAATCACAGTTGAAAGACCCATATCGTGACAGGCTAGTGAAGCAGGAGCTCCACTTCTATTTTTCTTATTTATTTCTTCTGAATTGAAAGCCCGCCACTCTGGTCGATTATTTTCTTGAATCTTGTCCAAAATGATCATGCCACATTTTCCACAGATAACTTCCGCAGACTCCGAATCAGTTATTATCAGATCATTTTTACATAAAGAGCATACAACTGATGATCGTTGCATTATTGAGTGATACTTCTTTGATCATTATTGCAGCTAAATCACATATAATTCATGCTGGGCTATAGTTTAGAGATAACTAAATGACATCCCATACTACTAGCACAGTATCTGAAGGATCTAGATTTTCTTCAGTAGCTGTATAAAATAATTTATTATTGCCTTTTGCATGTATGAATTATGAGGATAATTGTAATTTATAAATAATTGTTTAACATAATCTAAACTGGTCTTTTCAATTAAACATATCATTAGTAAAGATTGCTTTTATCAACATTTCTGAAAACGTAAAAATACATAATACAATGTTAATTATATCAAATAGTCATAGTAATAGTATTATTATCGTTGTCGTCAGCTTTTGTTTTAAGTGCAGTCGTGCCTTTATTCAAAATTGAGCCTGTTTATGCGCAATCTATAGATAATAGCTTAGCAGAGAAGCAAAGACTAGGAACAAATAACATATTCAGTCCTCAAGAGGTAATCAAAAAATCATAATGTAATCAAAAAGCTCTTATTTCTTATCCATAAAATCAAAAAGTAGTTTTACAGCAACACCTATTAATGTTATTGAAAGTAAGTTTTGTAGTATATTTTCTTTTACGTAGCGTGAAAGCCTTGCTCCAATTTGGCCTCCTATAAAAGCACCTACTGCAAGTAAGATACCATGAATATAGTCTGGATGTCCTAGTATAGCATGTGTGAACACTCCTGCTATAGAAGTTATCAATAACGTTAGCTGTGAGGTCGGTCCAGATACGAACATTTCCATTCTAAGAAAAATGATCATCATTGGAACAAAGACCAATCCGCCGCCAATGCCAAAAAGGCTTGAAATAATTCCTGCGGTAAAGGATCCAAGGTAGAACAAGAGATAAAAGAACTTTGATTTTGGCTTTGTGTCAGATTTTACTCTCAAGACAGAATTTCTATAAACAATATACAACCCAGTAAAAATCAAAATGACAGCGAAGTATGCTTTGAAATATTCTAACGAAATTTCACTTGAAAGGAATGCCCCAATAATGGCGCCTGGAATAGCTAATGTAGCCATTTTTAATCCGAGCCTATAATCAATTCGTCTTTGTTTTGAATATTCTATTGTGGAAGAAGCACTAGTAGACGTTACTGCAATTAAACTTGTGCTAGATATATGAGCTGGTGTAAAACCCATAAAAGTTAGAGCAGGCGTCATCAGAATGCCTCCACCAACACCAATCATAGATCCAATCGTGCCTGCTCCCAAGCCTATGATGACTAAAATTATGGTTGTATCTAACAATGATTTAACAATCCTTTAATACGGTATTTTCAATATGCTAAATCAACCAATTATTTATTATGTTTTATCCTTCAATTCTAACTCAGTTCTCAATTCAGATCCACTATTATAATGTGACTCCATTTCTTTCCCTTATACAAATCTGAAATTTTTGTTCAAAAGATTCCATGGTTATTATTCCACTTTATCAATCAGCATCTTTTGAACCATAAATCGGATCATACTTACTAAATAGTGAAACGAATAAACTGCATAATCCCCAACTACAGTTGCTCTTGCCAATATTGCATTACGAAACATAGCAATAACATGTCTTCTGTTGGTTACAGTAACTAGCTCGTTTAATTCCATGTACGTCTGTAAAAAGTACTGACCTTTGCCTGTTGTTATAAAAGTTTGTTCTTTCCCATAATATTCTAACAACATATCATTTTCATTTAATATTATCAGATATTCGTTTAACTGCTTATATGATAAATATGCCTTGCACATTAGTTTATTTCGTGTTGCACCATTAATAGCGGTTTGTAGGATGAATGCAATTATCTCAATCTTGCTGCCATTTTTCACATCATTCTATCACGGTAATGATAAAATAAAAACGTCGTCATTAAGTATTCTAGTAAATAACTTTTTTGTTCTTATAGGAATTTTATTAGAGGTAAAGATCATATATTATCTAATGCTTCTATTTTAAAGACCTTACAATAGTATCATACATGATTAGTAATTATAGTCACCATGTTTGTATACCTTGATAAAAATGACATACTAGTTTATACAGTCGAATAGATAATTCCTAGTCATTCTGGCCAAAAAATAGTTTCTTACATACACAAGCTCCATGTAAGTGTAAATTATTTGTACCTAAACCTGTGTTGTCAGTGTTTTGCAAATATATTGTCGTAATGACTTCGCTAGCATTCTTTTATCAACAACAAAATAAGTATAAAATAGTAAATAAGAAAATGTGGAGTGCTGAGATCATGATGAGGTTACCTAAAATATGAAGAATCGTTCAGAGATAGAAATTATGGCATCTATATTACGTTCTACTACAGGAAAATGGGAATACAAAACTACAATAATGAACAATGCCTCAGTATCGCATTCACAATTGATAAGATACCTTGCTACTGCCGTAGAAAGAGGATTAGTTGAATATTCTGAAGTCAGAGACTTATACAGGATTACAGAAGCAGGATTAGTGTTTTTAGACAAATATACACATCTTCTTCGTCTTTTACCTAAAATTTCTGATTTGCCAGATTTGACTCATTGCGACAGGGTAGAAGCAAAAGAAGAAGACTCAGTTATAACCGAATCGTTCAGAAAGGGTAGAATGGCATAGAAAGGCTATCTCACATGGTAGAGTAGACTACATCAATTAAGAAATACAAATGTTAATGGGCAGCATATTGTTCAGATTTTATCAGAACAACCACTTAGTAATACAAAGAATGTTACAGTATCATCAAACTGTCGATTCTAGGATGAAGGAGAATTATTTTATTTAAATATATTAACCCCACCCTAATATCCAATACATGAATTGCGATTAATTCTAGTTGGCTTTGGAGTCGTTGGTCAAAGCTTCGCAAAATTACTATTATCTAGTTCTGCCGATTTATATAGTACATATGGCGTCAAGCCGCGTGTAGTTGCTTGTGTTGACAGCAAGGGCTCTAGTATTTCTTCAACAGGCCTCGATCTCCAGAGATTACTTGATATTAAAAAATCCACAGGTACTATCAGCAAGTATGATAATAGAACCTCTGAACTTGATTCTCGTCATATAATTGAAAATGTAGATGCAGAGGCTCTTCTTGAGTTAACACCCACAAATCTGGATGATGGTGAGCCTGGTGCTTCCCACATTATATCAGCTATGAGATCAGGCAAACATGTTATCACCGTAAATAAAGGCCCTCTCGCTTTAGCTTTTCCTTCGCTGCTAGAACTAGCCAACTATAACGATGTCATGCTTCGTTTTAGTGGAACTGTAGGAGGAGGTACACCAATTTTAGAATTTGCAAAGCGATGTTTAAAAGGTGATAGAATAGTATCATTTAAAGGAATTCTGAATGGAACCACAAATTATATCTTAAGTAAAATGGAAGAACATTTGACCTTTGAAGATGCTCTTGATGATGCAAAAGAAAAAGGGTATGCAGAAGCAGTGCCATCCCTTGATATTGATGGATATGATGCAGCAGCCAAACTTGTAATTATGGCTAACTGGATAATGAGTATGAAAGTTACCATGAAAGATGTTAATCGAACTGGAATTAGGGAAATTAAGTTATCCGATATACGAAGAGCTCAAAAAAAAGGTAATGCTATAAAACTGATTGCAATGTGTGATAATAAGTATCTTAATGTGAAGCCAACTGAAATATCAAAAACGGATCCATTATATGTAAATAGGACATTAAATGCCGTAACTTTTTCATCGGAACATTCAGGACAACAGACGATAATTGGACGTGGAGCTGGTGGAATGGAGACAGCTAGTGCAATTCTCAGAGACTTGATAGAAATAAAAGACACAATTTTTGAGCGTAGTTAATAACACTATCATAAAATTAGAATGAGCACAGAGTAAAACCAACATTTCTGCCGCAACACGATTCATTACAGGAATTCCTGCTAAATTATACAGTAAATTCTTCATGTCTTGTTGAACTTAGATATTGGTTCGTGGCAAATGTCATAACTTTCTGAACCCAGTACAGAAGTTGTTTGCTTTTGTAGCATCAATAAAGGCTAACAAATTGCAATTCATCTGTCAAAAGAATTAATAGCCTGGTTACGTATTTTCTACATAAAATGTATAGTGGCGAATTAGAAGTTCAGGCCAAACGAAAAGCATTGGCAGTTTTACATGATGAAATTAACAGAATTTTGAATTCAGCTAGGGATTTGTCAGCACTTACTGCCTCTCTTGTCAAGGCAGATGATAAAGATATTCAAGTGTGCATAGACCGCATGACAAATGCTGAGGAAGAAGTAGAGAATCTTCGTAGGAAGATTACACGTGAAGTTGCGGAAATAGGAAGTCTTATGGTTTACAGAGAGGATGTTCTTAGAACTGCCTATATAATGGATGACATTGCAGGTTATATCAGTGGAATTGCATTTAGACTTGCAAATATGAAAATTTCTTCCTTAAAGAAAGGAAAATTTGATGAAGATCTTAAACTACTAATAGGAATGGTCGTTGATGCAATTTTCAAATTAAATGAAATGGCACGAGCATTGAGTATAAACCCAGCTAGCACAATTGAGCTTGCTCAGGAAGTTCAAAAATTAGAACGTCGAGTTGATGCTAAATACAGAGCTGTTATCATAAAAGCACTTAATGAAATTTCTTCTACAAGGGATCTGTTGCTCTTAAAAGATGCAATAGAAGGAATTGAGGGAATGGCAGACAAATGTCAAGAAGCATCTGATTCATTTACCATTCTGGCATTGAGTATGTAATGAGTCCTGTTATTGGAAAATTAGTCGAGAATAGAATAGTTGTTTGGAATATACAAGAATCCCGTAATTTATTTGGAAATGGATATTATGGGAAACCTCTAGGCGTTCCAAAGCCAAAAGGAACTCAATTTGATACACCTTTAATTTTAGATTTGATAGAAGGATGTTATCTTGTTCAAACAGGTAAATTAAAAGTATCCAATGTTGATGGTAAGAAAATATCATTCAGGGACATCAAGGTGATTTGTAGAAGAGAATATGTGAATTTTGATGCAAAATATCTAGTTTTTCAGAGCTTGAGAGATAAAGGATACATAGTATCCCCAGGGATCAAATTTGGCTGTGATTTCGCAGTATACGAACAGGGACCGGGGATTGACCATGCTCCATATTTGGTTCAAGTTTTTAAGCCAACGGATCACATGACAGCAACTGGAATTGTACTTGCAGGTAGATTGGCTACAACAGTCAAGAAGCAGTTTATATTAGCTATTCCAAAAGTTAAAGGAAAGAAGATTGATTTTGTAGGCTTTGACTGGTGGCGAGCTTAGTAAAACCGAGATTGGTTCAACTATTTGGGAGGAGTAACGTTGTTGATTGTTGCTGTTCAGTCAGTTGTGATCTTTTTTGTTGTGGCAGATCGAATTTGACAAAGTTTTCTCCAGATATAGTTAGCCGAGTGGTAAATTTGTCAGATCCCCACTCCAGCCACCCTTTATATCTGATCGAGTTTTTGATGATGTCAGTAATGCTGGGTTTTTTTTCACCTACCTCTTCATAACATGACAAAATTTCACCGTATTTAATCTCTGCTTGTTTGTTGACTTTTGTAATATAATATACAAATACTGCAGTCTTTTCATAATGATTAACTGGTTTTTTTTCGGCATAAAATTCTCTAAGCCCAATTTTATTTTCTTTTGCCTTTAAATCTACAGGAACAGGAGGGAGAGATTGTTTTGTTGTATGTTTATTATTGTTATGGGCTTTAGATAATTCTGGTCTGGATATATCAAAACTCTTTTCAATGTTTCGTTGTGGTAATGCTGAAGCTTCATCGGAGGCAAGAGTGTACTCAACTCCCTGTGCCATAGTCTCTCTTATTGCAGACTTGAAAAGCTCTTCAAATTTATCTAGATGTTTGTCTACGAAGCTTTCCTTACCTTCCAGCTCAACAACGCCTTCTTTAACATTGATCTTAAATTTTGCTTCTGGAATGCTCAATAATAATATTCGCTCGGCAGCTTTTAATTAAGTTGTCGGTACAATACCGTAATCAAGAACTACAAGTGATTTTAAGTAGGATACAACATGCCAATCATTTAATTCTCAACTAATTTTCAGGTAATTGCAATAGATTCTAACGCATCCATGGGATAAATAAGTCTGTTGTTAGTAATTATCACAATAATGCATAAATGGAGTAACTTGGATATCCTCACACAACAAA
>JBEVTH010000135.1:0-6627 GCA_041156085.1 Candidatus Nitrososphaera maunauluensis | reverse complement strand
CATTCTGTCCCTTCGCTGCAGCTGATATCTTTGCCACATATTTATCAAATGGAATGCCTGAATTATGAATAGCAACAATGTCTTTTATCGTTGTATCTGTATCAAAATGAATTTGGCTGCAGGTACTTGTGGTGATGATGAAGATGACGATGCTGCAGCATTAAATACAGAGGCTGTTGTTATCGATAAAACTTGCAGCATAACTCATTACGAAGGCAAGTGTAACTGCTAGGAATATTGTGTCTTTCATATCTATTTCTTATTCTACGCAGTTTCGAACAAATCTCTTAAGACCATTTGATAGATTATATCTACTACACACTATCTTTCATATTTAGTTATAAAAAAACAATTGAATAATTCACTATTTTCTTTTAAAATGTTATTAGCATATTGACCATTATTAAATACCTACTATCTATGGATAACATTCAGTAGTGTTATAAAATATAAAACTAAACAAAAAATGAAACTGAGTTGTACAATGAAAAGATGTGCTCCTGTTAATATGAATGATATTCAAGTTTGTGAAGCTTTAATTCCTTAAGATTTGCAAGCAATTTCTGACATTTTTCACATCTCCATTTATTTGATCTTGCTTGTTCATAAGTAAGATAACTATCTTCTCCACTTTCGTATTTCTTTGTTTTAAAATTGTAGAAAGCACGATTATAGTTAATTTTGTATTTTAGTTTAGATTCATCCTTCATGGGCTATCGTAGATTATGAGTTGCAATCTTAAAAATCCTAAGTCTGTTCTTTAGATGACAATATTCGAGAATAAGCACTGTTACTTTTGTTATAATAGATTAATTGATTGTACTTCTTATACAATATTATGTTCTTTATTTTTATCTCGAAAGATGTCTGAGTGGTTTTTTGAACATTTTAAAGTTATTGACTTAATTAGTAATTACTTTGTTGTTACAAGTTATAGATAACACTAACTAAAATGTATCTGCTATACTTAAGACCCTAAAATTAGAATCATATCTGTTATAAATATAAAACGTATTATTATCACATTAAGAGAGGGAAAAATTGTAGTAGCTGTGTGGTTCATAATCTACCATTGTTAAGCCCTCTCTTTTAGTCTGAATTTAGAATCCTCAAAACAACTGTGGCTTGAGTCATGGAGATAGAAGTATCAATGAGAAGGACTTTGGAAAGATACAGAAAGATAGAGTTATAGCTAACTGTGTCAAGCTGCATTTTGTGAACATGTCCCAAAAGGCCTTCAGGTGACTACAGGCAATCAAAAATTTTAGAGTACTGTGAATCGTCTTGCATTATTAGATTGTAATAACATAATCCAACTAGTGTTTTATTGTCGTCTTCAATTAAATCAATTATATCAAAGATACTGATTCCGATCCAATATGTGAAATATCGAAGCAGATTATACTAATGTCGGATGGGAACCAGTCAGCTCTACTATACAGTATGTGTTGTGTGTATAATAGAAATAAACTTTTCATATGTCCGTTTTTGATCAGTCACTCATAATTAGCTAACGTGCACTAGTTACTATCTATTATTCGCCATGAAAGTATACGTACTTAAACCTCATCTTCGGGTTATACAATTACATAATGATATTGTACCCCTTTTGGACCAAAACCTCTAACTCGTTTAATTTTACCTTCTTTTGTCAAATGCTTTATGGCATATCTAATCTTTCGCTTACCAATATCATCCATCTTATCCTCAAGACGCTTTGCAGTGGCTTTGCCCCCATAGTCATTTTTTATCAGAATGTAAACCGATTCAATCAACTTCTCCTTAGAGATACCTGTATACAAAGTACATGGTTGACTATCAGTAAGTTGCATATACATCCTTGCAGAAGATTTTAACTAAAAATATTGTAGCTCGTATTATTTTACCTTCATATACAGAAAAATTTTACTCTCCACGCTTCTTGTCATTGATGTCCAATGAGATTTCACATCAAAGGACGCTACAGCTGAAATACCGGGCACTTTGAAAGCCGTACATTGTATTCATCACCTAGTTCAGGTCTATCGAGACCATGGATATCCTATGATTCATGTTATAAGACTTTACCTTGCAGATGGTTCTAATGTCGTAGGCAAGATGTGGAGAATGGAAACAGATTGGTTATTGCTGGAAGCGGTAGCGCTGAATTGATGGATGAAATCAAGCCCTCGCCTACCATTAGATGGAATTCGAGTCTACTGCTTTCAGGTCATCTACAACAGATTGGATCTATGGAATGGATAATGTACAAGCCTAGGTGGGCAGCCTTTTACAATACATTATTGGAAAAGCATCTGCATGATCTTGACGTTAATACAGTGGTTGTGTATGGATGAAACTTTCCTAATTGTCCTCAAACAACTATTTACTAAGCAAGCAAGTGAACGAGATTTCAGAACTATTTTGGCTAAAGATGCCACATCCGTTATTTATGACATAGCACTGCAAGAGTTAAAAAATATAGGTGTATCATTGATAGATACTGATGAGTGTATAGTATGGATTGGTGGTACTTCTTCGAAAATTCAAAATATATTGTAGCCCAAAAATTATATCATTCAATGTATAATCAATATTGCATGAGTAAGGTGAACTTGGGATGCTCAAGACTCGGAGTTGTGCATTAGTCTTCAGCATATCTTTTGGAATAGTGATGATATCACTAGTTCCAAGTAAGTCGTTCGCATAACAGGAAGACAAGAATTCGACAATTGGAACGTATGCATTAGGTTATGACAGAGGAAAGCTGAATGCACTAAATACGTTTAATGCAGGAGGTCACTACAATGGTACTTGTCCACCGGCGCATTCGACATCTTATTGCGCCGGATATGTTACTGGATATAACTGGGAATGGGCTAAAACCAAGATCACAAATTGGTGGATGAGCGGCAAATAATGTACCCAAATCATAGCTAATGCTTACATCGTCTTTTCATAGACGATATTTCTTACGCAATATTACCTTTGCAGGTATTAGTATTATCCAAAAGTAATAGGCAATTCGTAGGTCAATAAAGGAAATGAAAATTGATAATAAAAATACAACAGGAGAAAGAATAGATTCTTTGAAGCGATTCGAATCAGCAAGAGCTGATAAAAAGAAGAACAACATTTGTGATTACTGTGGAAAAAACTTTTCTAATATAGAATAGCTGACCGTCAATTATAGAAAGGATCATCCTGAACCGCGTTAATTATCAGAGTTGCTTAGAGCATAGGCCGCAGGGAAATACTTGGGCCTGTGCCTAAAGGCTATAAGGGCTATGTGGACAATAGTCTCCGTTATAGATACAACCAAAGAATCATTTGCAATATCATGCCACACAACAATATGGCGTCTACATACTGCCACTCTACTATCTATTTATACAATGAAACAACAGCATTGTCGTAAAAGGAGCTAAGGTCCCCCACATCTAGATTGTAGTCATAGTTTCAACAGGACTAGGAACATATATCTGCTTATCAAATGTTGCATGTTGAGTAGAATCGTCATTTTCCTCACTATATGCTCTACTTCATCAGATTTTGCTTCATCATTTTGTAGAACTCTTCATCAGACATGTTTCTTTTAGCATCCATCCATGTTTCTACATCTTTGCCAGCTAAATACCTAAGATTAGGATTTTCGTTTATAACCGCGTTAAACACTACCTTAGCCACAAGTTCAGGCGAAGATGCATTTTTGATCATCTCTTCAAAGGCGGAAGCCATGTTTTGCATTATCTGGAAATATGGAGAATTTGGATCTTGAGACTTCTTTGCAACAACAACACTATTGAAGATATTTGTCTTAATTACTCCTGGTTCTACTATGACCATTCTTATACCAAATGGCTCAAGTTCATATGACATTGATTCGCTTAGGCCTTCAACTGCAAACTTTGAGCTAATGTAAGCAGACCCACCAGGATAACCAAACCTTCCCGCTCCTGAACTAATGTTTGCAATAATGCCAGATTTCTGTTTTCTCATAGTTGGAAGAACTGCTTGAGTTGTTCTTATCAATCCAAACACATTTGTTTCATACTGTGCTTTTATCTCATCCATTGCAAGATCCTCAAATGCACCATCAAGTACATACCCTGCATTATTTACTAGAACATCTATTCTTCCTGTTTCAGATAATATTGTTTGTACCGCATTCCTGACTGATACATCATCAGTAACATCTATATGAGTAATACGAATAGGTAAGTTTTCGTTAGCTGCGACTGATTTTATATTCTCACTTTTGTTAAGATTTCTCATTGTGGCATAGGTGAGGAAACCATTTCTTGCTAACATTAGAGATGTTTCATAGCCTATACCACTTGAGCTGCCTGTGACAATTGCAATCTTTTGGTTGGATGAGGAGGAGTAAGGTGCCATTTATATGTTAAAAACATCATATTACTTAAGCAAGATAGTAATCTTTTTGCTAGTTAGTATCTATGATGTAACTTACCCTTCATCACTGCAACTGAGGAATAAATGCTGCAACTTATCCCGCTGGTTCAACATCGGACAGTAGCTTGTCATTCTAGATAGAAGCATTAAAAAGGACAACAACCTTTGCCACTTGATTTGTAGAGTATCATTACATACTCTCATATGCTCCTCATCTCATCTAATAATAAGACAGTTCTTTTCCATCAGATGACAAAGACTTCTAGAGTAAGATATGCACAAAAAGGTGACATATTTGGCATATTTTCGTCCTCACTAAACAATACCAGGCTAGATATCATCTAAGGTATTTTAGCTGATAAAGTTTAGAGTTTCATCCATAAATCCATATTCTGGGAATTTGAATTTGTTGATAAAGTTGGTACTGATACTCAATCGCTGTACATCCCAGTCTTGGAGCTGGAATAGTCCACCTTCAGATTTCCATCATAGTTCTACCAACAATATATCACTAACAATACACGGACTCAGGACAGAACCCAGTTTAACTAGTACAAGATATCATAAACAGTGCAAAAGAATGAAATTTAGTCAGTTAATGCTATGTGGAAAATGTGGGAATGAATTGGTTGCCTCTGAATATTGCAATGATTGTAATGAAATCATTCATTGGAGATGCAGGATTTGTGATAATGAAAAATCAGTGCAAAATACCGATCATTACAACTAAGACAAATTCTCAACTGAGGAGAGAACAGAAGAACTATCTAAAATAGACAATAGTTTACTATGTGCGCTCTTTAAATGCAAAATTCCAAGAGATACTACCTTAATGTTATGACTCTGTAATGCCTGAATAGCATTTGTTGTAGAGATTTTTACTGATTGGATTGATGGAGTATTAGTATTAGTATTGGCACTTCTGACATTACCGTGACCTGCTGCTGCTGTATTTATTGATGCCAATTGACTATTAGCACTTTTTAACTGCAAAACTGCATTTTGTTTATCGCCTTGCGTTATCGCGTGAATAGCTTTCTCAAGGTTAGTCTTTACTTTGGATAGAGTACTAGTAGTATCTATTGGCTTAACATTGCTACTATGGGAGATTGCTACTCTGGTATCCTTTGCTTTATTATCTTCTCCTCCTCTACTTCTTATTGCATCTGCTGTCATGACAATTGTCATTGTTGATGAACTCAAAATGCAGAATATTATTCCAGAAACTAAGAGCATCAGTAAAAATGAAGCAGCAGATTTCATAGTAATGATTTATTTATGTTACCTTACAATTAAGTTTACCTAGTCGTTTCATTCTTCTTCTATTCAATTGTAGCTTATTATTATAAAAGTGTCCAAAATAGTAAACAAGACCATTTTGTGACACCTATAACTATAACTATAACCAAAAGTGGCAGTCCAGTAACGCCATATGTTAGTCATAATCTCTTCTCCTCCACTAGGAAGAACTCTGGATGATTTTTTATGTGTTTTTTCATCATACCAGAAAATTCTTCATTTTCCAATTTCATTTTCTATGTGAGAGGTTTACATATTCTAGCGACATTTCCTTTTATAATAAAGTAATAATACATATTTTTGAGTTCAAACAACAAGCTGCAGTCAACTAATCTATATGTAATAAAACATATCTTGAACCTGAACTTTGTCATTAAAGATTTAACATTGAATATGTCAACACCCTGCTGCTACAACAAGAGATGAAACAAATAGAGCTAAAATTGCCTATAATTTGTTCTCACCTGCTATCCCCACTGTTGCATGGCTTTAGGAACTCTCTATAAGATTCAGGATAGTGCTTTACCAATCCCATGTTCAATTCCAATACATTAAGATGGTCTGGAGCAAACGCCAATAAGTTGCTGACTTTATTTCTTTCTATGTTTAGTTCAACCAACGTTCTTAAGGTGTTTTGTGGAATTCCAGAAGATATACTAACGTTTGAGATCTGAGAAAAGGCATTGTCAGGAGTAAGGGCCTTGAATGGAAGAACTTTTTGAGGTCTTGTGATATAAGTTTTGAACCAATAGATTTTCCATCAAAAGTGAGGATACTACCATTGGATTGAAATGGAAGAATACTTTGACCTATTGCTACCAACACAAGAGGATATGCAATTCCTGCCACTACTAACATTAGCAAAACTATTCTTAATGAAGGACTGATTGCTTTAGAGTTTAGTGGAAGTTTTTTTACCATTTTCTTTGTTGATAT
>JBEVTH010000134.1:0-6657 GCA_041156085.1 Candidatus Nitrososphaera maunauluensis | reverse complement strand
GATAGTATTATGATTCCATCTAGGTCCATTCTCAGCTCTAGCAAACTAAAAATCATAGCAGGAATAGTGACATTTATCGTTATAATTCTAATCATGTCTGAATCTGTAGTCATTGTACAAGCCGGACATAGAGGAGTTGTTCTTTATGTTGGTGCAGTTGAGAATCGGGTTCTGGGAGAAGGAGTACATTTCATAATTCCGTTTGCTGAACAGGTAATACAGCTAGAAGTTCGTACATTAAAGTTTCAGGCAGATGCATCAGCTGCTTCAAATGATTTGCAAGAAGTAGCTACTGTAATAGCGTTAAACTACCATATTGATCCAAGTAAGGCAAATATAGTCTATCAGCAGCTAGGTGCTGACTATGCCGATAGAATAATAGCACCTACAATACAGGAGTCAGTCAAAGCAAGTGTTGCCAAATTCAATGCAGAAGAACTGATAACACAGAGAGCAATTGCAAAAGGTGTTATATCCCAAGCTATTAGTAAGACACTTTCTGCAAGGGATATAACCGTTGAGACAATCTTTATAACCGATTTTCAGTTCTCACAAGCATTTGCTAATCAGGTGGAATCAAAAGTGGTAGCATTTCAAAAGTTCCTTACAGAGCAAAATAATTTAAAGGCCGTTCAAGTAGTAGCTAATCAGACTGTAGTTCAAGCTCAGGCACAAGCAAGAGCAAATGTAGCTAGGGCTGGCGGTGAGTCACAGGCTATCAAGATAATTACTGAACAATTAAGACAAAGTCCACAGTATCTTCAGTGGCAGGCTATCAACCGGTGGAATGGACAAATGCCATATGCTCTTGGAAACAACGGATTTCCTTTTTTCCAGCTACCATTACAGGCACAAGCCTTAAAACAACTCCAACAAAACCAAACCAAACGATAGATCTCGATTCGTTTTAATTTCCACTCTTTTTTACTACTCCGTCATGACTTTATTTCGTTTTATCAATTTATACCTAGGGCAGTTTGTTTTTGAGTGTAATAAACATCTGCAGTCTTGCGGGAAAAGTAGAGCGCGAAACTAGTCTACTGAGAGAGGCGAGAATTCAGATGACTCCAGGCTATGAGACTGCGTCGTAGGATTGACCTGCTCGATTCGTTTCAACCATTCTTCAAAAAACAAATAGATAATATAAAGAATAAATTCTTAGTACAAAGATGTCTAAAATTGTTTTAATTCATTCGATAATAATAACGATAGTATTAGTATTACTAACTTGTACTAATACATTATTTAGCCCACAATATCAAAAGGCAACGGCGCAAACTTCTGTAACAACAACGAGCAATTTTTTAACATATATAAATCACATATACAGAATAAAAATACATTATCCTGCCGACTGGAGGTTAGGTGAGCATCATTATACTAATAGATTTGCAGTCGAATTCATCTCGACATCGAAAAATAATTCTGACACAGCTCCAGCAACTATTACACTATCTGTTGAAACGTTGAAACAAAACAAAACGTTAAATGGATTCACTACCGGCAACTTGGCTAAAGCAAGACAATCATTACCAGGTTTTCAGCTTATTCAATCAAATGCTACCACACTTGCAGGTACTCCAGCACATAAAATAATTTACGCCTTTTTGAGTGCAGATCCAACGATACAACTCCCCTTTATATCAATGAACATCTGGACTATAAAACAGAGTAAAGCTTACAATATTTCGTATACTGAAGCAAAGCCGCAGTATGTCAAGTATTTGGCAATCGCACAAAAGATGATTGATTCTTTTGAGCTAATAAAATGATAGGAATTAATTATGGAGTGATGCTGCAATATATGGTGGAACATACAGTATTTCAAATCTACTTTGAAATGGTTTAGCTAACTTATCTGCTGAATTTGAAGCAGATATAACTTTACATTTTGGTAGACTAAAATGATATTTTATTTTTCCTGTCTGATATTCTATTTGTCCTGTTTCAAGGAAATTTATTACGTGGATATAATCTAGATATTTAGCAGAATTGAGTTTAGAAGACTCCAATTATGGATAAGGATCCGTCTATCCTTCAATCCTTATCTGAAGCAGAATATTCCAGTTATACCAATCATTGATCCGATTTCGCTCAAAAGTAGGCGTGAATCATTTGACGACGGTTTTGACGACTCATTTGACGAATAATTTAATAGTCCTTTCTTCTATAGTTAATATGGTATAATAGATAGAATGCCATCCAAACTTCCTGACAATATTAAACCTACAGTGATACAACAATGGCTGGCCGGAGCTCAAAGAGATAAGATCGCTGTTGATAACGGCATTAGTGCAGGAGCCGTAAGCAACATAGTGAGTTCATGGAGACGAGCCGTGGGTTCCTATGTAGCTGATGAATTAAGGGAGCTGGCTGTTAATCTAAGGAGGAACGGCATAACTCCTACAAGATGCGCGATTGGGTTCAGAGCTGCTATGATGATGAGCAGATTAGGAGTACAAGAAGATAACTTTGACTCCTTTATGTCTGATATATACAATCGATGCAACGACTTGGGATTAACACCACAACGTATTAGCTCTTACATTACAAGCTTGCTTGAATTTTCACAAAGTGTATCTTTTTCGCAGATGCGAGATCACATCTCAGAGAAGATAGAAGAAAAAAAGAACCTGGAGCAAGAAATAGAAAAATTGAGAAGTCAGGTAGAAACATTGCAGAACCAAAAATCAGAGGTCGAGCATCGTAGCAAGGTTGCATTAGATAACCACAGAAATATTGAGTATAAATTACAATGGTATACAGACATTAAGAACGAATTAAAAAATAAATATGGATTACCAGTAGATGATATCACAAAGTTTGCTTCTATGATTAATGCAGCGGAGAGGCATTTTGGTTATGATATACAAAGAATATTAAACGACTTTTCCAATTTAGAATTACTGCGGACTGAATGCAGCGAGTTTCAAGTCTGGAATGTAAACCTAAAAAACGAATATCATAACCTAAGCAGACAAAATTCAGAAGTTCGACAAATGTTACAGGCAGCTAATCAATCTCTTTCTATATACGGTGAGATATATGCTATGGGAATTGGTCTTGAAGAATTAAAATTATTGCATGATACTATTCTCAGGATAGCTGAGGCAAACAACGTTCCTAGAGAGGAAGCTGTCAACAAGTTCTTTGCGGATTTCAGGGAGCAATATGACAGCAAACTTGGATTCGAAGCCAAGAAAGAAAAGCTGCAGATCGAAGTCAGCCAGCTGAGAGAAGAGTTGAATTTAATTCCATTCGTCGGACTTTCATTGGAGAGACTTGTTCAAAATGGGGTACAAGAAAGGGATATTGTTGCTATCGCAGAATTATTTAACACTGACGAAAGTAATACTACTATTCAACACATCCAAGCAATAATTGACGAAGTACGTAAACGTCGTAACACAAACCAGGGAAAGCCAGAAACATTAGAGGAATCGAAAAACAAAGACGAGAAGGAAGCACTAAATTTATATCAACAAATCCGGAGAGATATCTTCAATCCTTCGCAATACTATGTCCCATAGCTCCGATCACAATTAGAATAATATGTACCTTATCCTTTGAATATTACATAAACAAAGATGGGAGTAATCCCATCTATTCAACCAGTAAAATTGAATAAGAATATAATCTTTGATTTACTAACTATTAAACAGAAATTTCTTTATGTGCTTCCCAAAACTTATCGCTTACATAATGTAAATTGTCAACAACATATCCCTTTGAGCTTGCCGCAGCAATCTCACTATCTTCGAGCGCTATCCCTGCTGCAAGCGTTTTACAGTAAATTTGGTCCTTAACTATAACAATGTCGCCTTTTTTGAAGGTATCAAATTTCGTGATCCCTGGTCTCATTATTTTAGCCCCATTACAGACAAATTTGACTGCTCCCATATCTACTACTATTTTCGGAAAATGTTTTATTATCTCAGATTCCCCAAGAAAGGGTAAAATCACATCTTCATTTATCTGAACTGCAGTAAAATTTTCAGATTTTAGAATACGCTTTTCTTCTTCAATTTCAAATACCTTCAAACTCTTTATTCTGACAAGAATGTCTTGAGGCCATTTTTTTTTAATTATTTCTGTTAGCTTGGAACTATCTCTTTTAGAGAGAACAAATACTTTCAATTATATCATCCTATCTGAGGTATGTGACATATAATTTCTATTAGGTTGCCAATCAGCGGAGTTCTTTATGAAGTCTTTACTCTTTTGATTAGAGATTAATAGGTGATGTAGGGATAAATGAATATCAATCAGTTAAATCCTTGATCATGGATAGATATTTACAATCTTAGCCTTGAAGTTCTACTGTACATCAGAACTTAATGATTATTTATGTCTGTGAAAGCATTCGTACAATTGTTTAAGTATCCGGGCTGTAGCTCCCCAAATAACTTCATTTTGATAAGTGAATTTATAAACCTCTTTGAGGCTCAAATGGTAATGGTCAGTGTCTGGTTCCATGGTCTTTAGTATATCAAAAAGAGGTACATCGAGAACCTTTTCTACTTCATCCACAAAAATTCTAGGTTCAGCAATCTTGTCCTGCAAGGTAATGTATGGTACAATGATATAATTTGAGGTGAGAGTTTTAACGATATCGAGACGACCAACTATATCTTTGGGTTTAATGGTGAGACCTAGCTCCTCCTTTGTTTCTCTTATGGCAGTCTCATATAAGGATCCATCGTCCGCCGTGTATTTTCCCCCTGGAAAAGATATCTCACCAGTATGAGATCTCAAATTCGAACTCCGTTTGGTCAAAATAACATGGGGTCTTGAAGAATTATAGTGGATTATTACTAATATTGCTGCTGTCTGAGAACTAGTTAGGCATGAGTATGGTTCACTACTTAGCAATGGCTTAAGAAGCGATAAGACCTGTTCCCTCTTCAACGTTGATTAGTATCGTATAATGAGCACGCTTATAGTCATTTGGTTTCCTTTTGTAAAGAAGATAGTTAACCTGCGTAGCCTTGCTTTTAATTACCCCGACAATCAGGTTTATAGGCGATAATGAAGATTACCTACGAATTAAATCCACCCAAGGTAATAAGAGGAGATTATTTCGACCTTTTACGGCTCAACCAGGAAATGGAGTACCTGAGTAGTAGAGCTTCTTCTTTAAGTGGATTTGTAGATGGTATCCATCTAACTGATTCAGTGCTTGGAATTCCCCGCGTCTCAAGTGTTACTGCGGCGAGCTACATCAAGAGATCTGGATGCTCCTTAAACCTTAGCTGTAGCCTTAGGGTGAGAGATAGAAATCTCACATCAACTAGTCAATTTGTATGCGATGCGATCCTCATTGGAGTGAAAAGTTTGCTGATATTAATTGGGGACGAACCATTGGATGGCCCAAAGGATTCGGGATTAAAACCCAGTGAGGTCTTGAATATTTTGCATAGTAAAAAGTACGACACAGCGGTTGACTTGGATCTTTCTATTCCAAACAAAATCAAAAACAGGTCATCTATTCAGAAAAAAATCGAAGCAAGACCTCATGCATTTATAACACAATCTATTGTCTCTTTGTCAGAGCTGGAAGAAATTGTAGATATTGCAAAACCGTGGGGAATCAAGGTTGTTGCATGTATCATGGCGCCCTCTGAAAAAAACAAATCCTCTGCAGATATGATAGGACTGAATTGGAAGGAATATGAAAAAAATCCTATTGATTTTATACGACAGGCAGGAAAAATAGCAAATGAAGTGCTCGTTACCTCGCCAAACAGTTTTACCTCAGGAATAGACTTGCTCAAGGAGTTAAAGAAGAATTGCTAGACTAAAATCTATCTTCCATTTTTCTAGCATTGATTATCTCTGTTCTTAGTTGATCCAATACCTTCCGTTGGTATTCCTGCAAATTATTGTCTTCGGTTAACCTTGGCCTTCTATAATTAACTGTAACCTCGCTTTTGATCTTTCCTGGTCTACTAGTAAAAATTACGATCCTATCTCCCAAGCATACTGATTCTGTGATATTGTGTGTTACAAAGATGATAGTTTTTCTCGTTCTGGCCCAGATTAACTGTAACTCTACCAGAAGCAAGTCTCTGGTTTGAGAATCAAGCGCACCAAAAGGCTCATCCATCAATAGAATTTCAGGATCCATTACAAGAGCCCTAGCAATTGCAACCCTTTGCTTCATTCCACCAGATAATTGGTAAGTAAATGCTTCGGCAAACTTTGTTAGTTGCATCATGTCAAGATAGTGAGTGGCTATTTCGTGTCTCTTTCTCTTTTCAACTCGAGCCATCTTGAGCCCAAATTCTACGTTGTCAATAACTCTAAGCCAAGGGAATAATGCGTTTTCTTGGAATACCATAATTCTGTCAGGTCCTGTTTCTTTAACCGGTTGGCCATTTAGAATTACGCTGCCTTCTGTTGGCATGTCTAAGCCTGCCAATATATTAAGCAGCGTAGATTTTCCACATCCCGATGGGCCAACAAAACATAAGAACTCCCCTTCTTCTATTGAAAGATTTATGTTTTCAACCGCAGTTACAAGATTTGACGTACTCGTTTCTACTGCTCTAAATCGCTTTGAGACATTTTTAATTTCAAGTTTAGCCAATTGGTTACAGACTCCTAGAAGGCACTACTCAGGTATTTTTATGTGGAACTTACTCTTATATGAATTTG
>JBEVTH010000133.1:0-6768 GCA_041156085.1 Candidatus Nitrososphaera maunauluensis | reverse complement strand
GATAGTAGTATAAAATTGATATAAGTAAAGATTTTATCACCCAAAAAGGCGATCTAGGTACTGATGAGTCTATTACTATTGCGGTTGATTGTAGAGGTTGACCAACTCATTTGTGTAATATACTATTACTTTGACTCGATTTCTATGGTGACTGAAAACCATACTACTTAGAGGAGTTTGAGTTGGTAAACCTATGTTGTCTTACTGCAGAGCAGGTTGTCAAAGGTGTAAAGAATAGAGATTTTTCTGCTGAAGAATATATTTCCCAGATCCTTGAGAGAATAGAAAAAATTGATAGCCAGGTTAATGCATTTGTTATTGTTGATGACGCTGGTGCATTAAAAAAGGCACGTTCAATAGATAAAAAAATCCGTGAAGATAAAAACATAGGATCACTTTCAGGTGTTGCAGTAGGAATCAAAGATAACATATGTACAAGCGATTTGAAAACTACCTGTGCTTCAAAAATGCTTGAAGATTATGTTTCACCATATGATGCAACAGTGGTAAAGAAATTGAAGGATAGCGATGCGATCATAGTTGGAAAATTAAACCTTGATGAATTCGCAATGGGTTCTACTACAGAATTTAGTAAATACGGAGCAACTCGTAATCCATGGAATATTAATTATGTTGCAGGAGGTTCATCTGGTGGTAGTGCTGCAAGCGTCGCAGCATTGGAATGTGCAGTATCGCTCGGTTCTGATACTGGAGGATCAGTGAGATGTCCTGCTAGTTTTTGCTCCGTAGTAGGCCTAAAACCAACTTATGGTCGCGTTAGTCGATTCGGACTTATCTCATATGCTAATAGTCTAGAGCAGATTGGGCCAATGGGCAAGACAGTCTCTGATACTATGATGGTTATGAACTCAATCTCTGGTATGGATGACAATGATCATACTACCCTAAATAACGAAGAACAAAAATATACACTCAAAAATAAAAGAAATATTCGCGTTGGATTAGTCAAGGAACTGGTTGAAGGAACAGAACCAGAGGTTTCAAGATGCATTTATTCTGCCATGGATTTATTTTCGAGATCTGATTGCAAATGTGAAGAAACATCAATGAAGTCGATTGAATTTGCACTTGCTTCCTACTATACAATAGCTATGGCTGAAGCTAGTAGCAACCTCTCTAGATATGATAATATCCGTTATGGATTTGAATCAAGTCCGGATAGCTATGAATGGAACACATATTTTGCAAAGGTTCGCAGCAACTTTGGTGAAGAAGTTAAAAGACGAATCATTATTGGAACATATGTTCTTTCATCAGGATATTATGGAAAATATTATCTGAAAGCCCAAAAGGTTAGAACCATGTTAAAACAGGAATTGTCATCATTATATAAAAAATATGACGTTTTGATAGCACCTACAATGCCTGTTTTGCCATTTAAATTTGGCGAAAAGATAGATGACCCATTAAAGATGTATATGATCGATATTGATACAGTTATTGCTAATCTTACAGGCATACCTGCGATATCAGTACCTGCTGGATTCAGCAAAGGCCTTCCCATAGGTTTGCAGATAATGGCAAATGAATTGCAAGAACAAACACTGTTTGAAGTAGCATCATTATTTGAAAGTACAGCTAATGTTCAGAGGAGTCCGGAACTATAATATGGTAATGGAAATAATAATTGGCCTTGAAATTCACTGTCAGTTAACAGGGCTTCAGAGTAAATTATTTTGTCCATGCTATTGTGATTATCGTGGGAAAATGCCTAACACAAATGTATGCCCAATTTGTTCAGGACTTCCAGGAACACTTCCACTCCTAAATCAAAAAGCGGTAGAATACGCTGGTCTAATATCACTCGTGCTAGGTTGTAAAATTCCGAATGAGATAACCTTCTATCGAAAGAATTACTTCTACCTTGATCTTCCGAAAAACTTTCAACTGACTCAGTATAACGCATACGGAATTACAAGCATTGGTGTAGATGGAAAACTTGAGTATAATGGAAGTGATGATAAAAAACACGCTAGAATTAGGAGAGTTCAACTTGAAGAAGATCCTGGAAGATTAGTTTACGAAAACAATAATATGGATAATAGCTTTTATACACTAATAGATTATAACAGAGCAGGAGTTCCTTTAATAGAAATTGTTACGGAGCCAGATTTTACTACTCCAAAGGATGTTCGAATATTCTTAAATAAAATTACTTCTATCATTGAACATTTAGAAATATGTGATACAAAATTGGAGGGCTCTGTTAGGTGTGATGCTAACATTTCTGTAGGACAAGGGAAAAGAATTGAGATCAAAAATGTTGGATCCTTCAGAGAGGTAGAAAAAGCACTCAATTATGAGATTACCAGACAAAAAACCATGTCAATACATGAAATCGAAATCAAAGCTGAGACACGACACTGGGATGATTCAAGGAAAGTAACTAAGCAAGCTAGAGCAAAAGAGGAAGAACAAGATTATCGATACTTTCCTGAACCTGACATTCCCATAGTGACCTTGGGAAATGCATTTTTATCTTCACTCAAAACAAAGATGCCAGAGCTCCCGAATGAGAGAAAGTACCGTTTCATTACTGATTATAAGCTTTCTGAACATGTGTCTCAAGTATTAATTGATAATAAAGGCCTTGGTGATTTTTTTGAATCTGCTATCAAGGCTTATTCATCACCGAAGGAAATTGCAAACTGGATTGTTTCTGATCTCATGGGATTCATAAATGAAAATTATCATTCTCCATCTTCAAATGAAGAGAAAAAAACAAAGTTGAAAGTTGAAGCAAAACATATTGCAGAGCTGGCAAAAATGGTTGATCAGAATATCATAAGCAGAAACACTGCAAAAATGATCCTTAATCAGATAATAAAAACTGGTGAAATGCCATCACAAGTAGCAGAAAAAACCGATGCTTCAAAAATAGATGACAAGAGTATCATTTCAGAAGCGATAGAATCCGTATTTAGGTCTGAGAAATCTGCAGTAAGTGATGCAAAACTAAATTTGAATGCTGCCAACTTTTTGCTTGGCAAGCTTATGCAATTAACAAAAGGAAGGGCGGATCCCAAGATCTCACTTGATTTAATAAAGAAAAAATTAATTGAGCCAGATTAATTTTTCTATTCATTTTTTTTAGAATATGTGATAGCCAGTTGTTGTAAATGCTGTACAACCATCGGCAAGAAGGTGCCAACGTCTGTTACAACTCCAATAGCTTGATTTGTTCCTCTATCGAGAAGTTTTGTCACAACCGGCTGACTTATGTCAACGGCAACAACCTTGACCGATGCTGGCAGCATATTTCCTACAGCAATAGAATGCAACATTGTAGATAGCATCAAAACCATTTTTGCATCTTTTAGTAATATCTTGTATTTTCGTTGTGCTTCAACAATATCTGTGATAACGTCAGGAATGGGCCCGTCATCTCTAACTGAACCAGCCAATACGAATGGAATATCATTAATTATGCATTCATACATTACACCATTTTTTAAAATCTTTTTTTGAACCATATCTTTCAAAGAGCCTGCTTTAAAGACTTCGTTGATTGCCTGCATGTGATTTCTGTGACCCCTGATTGCGAGAGTGCCATCATTGACATGCATCCCTAATGACGTTCCCATCAATGTATTCTCTATATCATGGACTGCAAGAGCATTGCCAGCCAACAATCCGTGTACATATCCCATTTGAATCAATTTTGCAAGTGATTCTGATGCACCTGAATGAACTAGTACTGGTCCGGAAACCACGATTATTTTTCCACCTGCTTGGGTTATATTATAAATGTCATTTGCGATCTTTCTAGCTATGTGCTGTGTAGGTCTCTCACTAGAACTATTACTACTCATGAATTGAAAAATGTCGATACCTTCACGTGGACGTTCTTGAGGAATTATTCTTATTCCTTGTTCTCCGACAACTATCATATCGCCTTTCTTCACATCACGTATCATTTTACATACAGCTATCTTTTTCTCAACATCCAACACTATACACTTATCCATCATCATATTTTCAACGTCAATCCATGAACTATTATAATAAATCTGCGTAATGTTGTTTGTTGTGCTGTAAAAGTTATCAGGCATAACCATGTCTCTGACGGCTGATTCAGTCATGACTTGGCTAATAGATACAGACTGTGCTCCTTCACGATAGACTGATTCTAATAACTCAAATAGATGTTGTTGATTTTTACCTCTAACTAAAAGTCGAGCATAGCTAGGTTCTCTCTTTCTCTTTCCGACAGTGAATTCAAGAACTTGAAAATCACCTTTAAGATCCATGACTTTATCAAATATTCTTGTTAGGATCATTGAATCAATAAGGTGACCCTTTACTTCGATTTCTTGTTCATATTTTTCTGTCAATTATTAAAACAATTTATCTATCTCTTGTCGCTACTTAAGCATTAATCATATTGGAAGCGATAGTTTACCAAAAAATTCTTTCATATTCTGATCTGCCTTGATTTTAGCAATAATCTCATTTTTTGTTTCCTCAGTGAACCATTGAGCAATTGATTTTGCGATGCCATTTTTATCACAAAACGCGATCATATATCCATTAGTTTCCTTAATTAAGGCAAATAAGTTCTCTTCTCCAACCGGTTCCCATTTGTTGTCCTTACTATCTTTTAATGCAAGAGCAGGCATAGCATGGCCTGTATATCGAGTCAAAAGTTCCTGAGCAGATTTTACACGCTTTTCACCTATCTTGAGGGCATTGAAGTACTGCATGATACAATTAATTATAAGATTGAACTTTAAAGCATTTAGGATCATAGTTATAAAGTTAAGTCCATTCACACATATACGACTGTAAATATGAAGCGGCAGAGTATTATTTATGGAGATTCAAAAAGTTGTGTTCATCAATACCTAGATACTTAACAGTAGAATTGAAAAACTGAGCAAGTGATTTGTAGGAATAACCTTGTTTGACATACTGCTCAGCCTGTAGCATCATCTCAATCTTATCTATTTGATGAACAAAACAAGCAATATCTGTTTTATTTGATACATACTCTTGCCATATTTTTTTATAATCTGTACGGATGTCTGTGGGTAAACAATATAAGATAGAATTTATTGCTTTCTTTTCTTGTAATAATTTCTGCTTTTTACTGATCTCCCCAGGAATGTAATCTCCTGTTATTGATTCAGCTAAATCATGAAGAATGACCATTTTCATAACCCTTTCTGTATCCAACTTCAGCATATCTGATAAAACCATACACATTGCACACATAGAATAAGTGTGGTCTGCGACAGATTCATGATCATTTACTTTAACTTTTGAAATCCAGCCAGCCCTTTTTACATATTTTAGCTGTAAAACAGACTGAAAAAATCGGGTTGGAATCATACTTTTTTTCATCATTTTTTGCAAACAACCCATGGTAAACGGCAACTAGCTATTGGCTTTTTATTTCATGAACATATTTTTGAAAATTCTGCATTATCCAAGCAGGACCGCCATTCTTCCCATTTAGTCATAATAAAAATAATTGAAAAGTCCATACATCAAAATTCGTGATTCTATTACTTTAATTGCAACAAGGAATTTTGAAACAGATCTCGGAGTGTCTGTAGTCAAATAGTCAAAAAAATAAGCAAAGATACTTGTAAGAACAGCCATAATTGCTGTAGCGGCAATAATTAATACCACTTTGCGTGTCTGTCCCATTATAATCTACTGTTAAAGCATCAGTATTGTTGTTGCATTTAAAGTTTTTTTTAATGCCTTGGTGGAGATTTCCAAGCTACATCCTCAATTCCAAGGCGTTTATTTACCAGCCTCGCTGCGACAAAAAGCAGATCTGAAAGTCTGTTTAAATAGATCAGGATGACGGGATTTATCGTTTGGCTTTGTGAGAGTGTCGTAACAGCAGTTTCCGTCCTTCTAGCAATACTTCTACTTATATGAAGAAATGAGGATTCAATACTTCCTCCTGGAAGTATAAAAAACGTAATCGGTACAAGTTCTTTCTCAAATCTATCAATTACAGATTCTAAATATGATACCATCTTCTCATCTGTGCGTGGAATTTTGTATTCATTTTCCATTGGATATGTGGGATCAGCTAAATCAGATCCAAGAACAAATAGATCATTTTGAATCTTTATTAGAAGATCATTTAGATCTGAAAACAAGTGGTCGTTCTTTAAGTTCAATAATGAAATGGTTAAACCAACATTTGAATTTAGCTCGTCTATCAAACCATAAGATATTATCCTTAGATCGCATTTTGGAACGCGTTTACCGCCAATAAGGCCAGTTTCACCTTTATCACCCGTCTTGGTATAAATTTTCATACATTACAATTAATGATAATGATTAAAATATTTATTTGAAATAGTTTTGTTTATTTCAAGATAAAATTTGTTTTTTGTAATGATTCGAACTATATGGTTCTTTCTGTCCGAGTGGAATTAGCATAAATATCTAAAAGCTTTTTCTATTTTGAACTCCATACAACCTAACGACCGTTTCCACGGTCTGTAATCCCTATTAATATATGCCGATTAATATGAATGAACTTCGGATTTGTGTTCTCGCAAGTATTTTTTTTTTTTGAACCTCTCATTACATTTTTCACATTTAAAAGGCCTTTCGAATTCTAAAAGAAAGCGTTTTTTCCTCTCCTCTGGAGTTTCAATAGAAGACTTAGGTTCAGTAGCGACCGTTTTGATCATAACCAATTACAATAAAAAAATATTTTTATGTTTATATACCTTAAGTAAGATACTTACTTTAAACTTGTTATAATTACTTACTTAA
>JBEVTH010000132.1:0-6837 GCA_041156085.1 Candidatus Nitrososphaera maunauluensis | reverse complement strand
GAACATAAGGCATATGGAGTCATATGTCAAATAATTAAAGAAAAAACAGCAGTATCATCGTCAAATTTCTTCTTACTTCATAAGAATAAATCATCGATCGATGATAAAGAAACTGGCAATGGAATTGTTGTTATACACTACTACGAAGCTGTTAGGATTGCAACATAGTATAGATTTAAGAGAATATCTTCATTGTTCATTAGCAGATATTAACAAAGACTTGAAAATATTGTGGAAATTACCTATCGAATTCTGAATTTAGAGCGAAGGATAAAGTTGTCAATAAAGATGTTAATAATCTGCTAATCATGGGTTGACAAATAAGCAATAAGCCTGTTCAACAATACAAAAATATATTGTATTTAATCATAAATTATATTATAAGTACTATTAAACACAGATATAAAAAATATTTAGATATTTTATTATAATTATTAAAATTTCTTGAAAATTAAAATTGCTCAATTGGATTTGAATTAATTTGAGCGTTAATTAATTTCAAAAGCCCAAGATGAGACTATTGTTTCTTCATTATTTTTCATTTTATTGTGTATATGTTATATATATTATACAAAAGCTCATAATTACTCATTTTTTAACCTTGCAATCAAAAAATCATCAATATTTTTATTAGTATCGTATAGTAAACGTATTAATCTCTCCTTGCCATGTCGGTAAAGAAGTGTGACCTTATGTGGATCCAATAGCTTCTACAGGTGTTGCAATAGGTTCAATTTTAACTACAGTACTACTTTTGAGCAAAAAAGTGCTGCCAGTTAAATTGTGGAAAGGAAAATTCATTACGATACGTAAAAACCAAGAAAAAAAACGAAAGTTAGAGTTTATGTCAAACCAAATAATGGTAGAATCAAAATCTCAACTCCAATCCATTGTAAAAGTAAGTAAATTGTCAAAATGGAATAATGATAATTTGATAAACAAAAAAGTCATTTCTTGTGAAAAGATCTATATTGGATATATCAGTGCGATTGAGAATCAGCTCATGACTATAATACGAAATGGGGGCAGACAAGAAGAGTATACCATTCCAACTTATTATGTTAGAGAGTATGATGAGGAAAGAGTATTAATAGATACATCAGTTAGATATTTGGATCGTTACCTGGTTTGATTAAGGAAACAAAGTAGTGATACATTATGATGGTTATCAAAAATAGTGAGTGACCTATCTGGATCCAATAGTTCAAGTTAGTGTTCTTTTTGGAGGATCATTAGGAGTAGCAGTTCTTTTTGGTCTTTATATTGCAAGGATGATTTCGTATGAAATGAGACCCTTAGAAAAGCCCCTTGCAAAAATAGAGAATGGATTTTTCAAGTTAATTGGGATAGATGTAAACCAACAAATGACATGGAAAGAATATTTGTTTGCACTTCTTCTGACAGATGGTATAGTAGCGGTAATCATTTTTGTGATATTTTTGATTCAGAATATACTTCCAACGGCAACTCATGGATTAAAAGGGTTGTCAATTGATTTAGCATTCAATACTGCCATTTCATTTATTACAAATACCGATCTTCAACACTATGCTGGTGACAAACAACTTTCCATATTATCACAGATGATTGCCATCACATTTCCCATGTTTATAGCTCCAGCAACAGCTATATCAGCTGGGTTTGCGTTTATCAGAGCATTTATAAGAAAAAACTTTGGTTTAGGTAATTTTTATGTCGACTTCATTAGAGTCATTTTAACATTATTGTTACCAGTAGCCTTTCTATCATCTATTTTGATCATGTATTTAGGAGTTCCACAGACACTTAATTCATCTGTGAGTATAGATAAGACTCTTGAGGGCCACAATCAGATATTTACAATAGGTCCTGTAGCTTCTTTAGAATCTATAAAGATGCTTGGACACAATGGTGGAGGATTCTTTGGCTCAAATTCCGCTCACCCATTTGAAAATCCAAACGGATTTACAAACATCTATGAGACGTTCTTGATATTGATAATACCTCTATCTTTCCCTATAGCATACGGTAAGTTAGTTGGAAGAGGAAGAGGAATAGCCATTCTAGTAGCTATGCTAATAGGATTAGGGACTATGTTTACTATTGCTCTTATCACTCAAAGCGGTCCTATGGGCTTAGAAACAAGATTTGGAAGTTTTGGAACGGTATTATTTAATGTTGTATCAATAGCTACTAACACCGGCGCAGTAAATTCTGCACTTACAGGAATGTCACCAAACTCTGTGACCTCTTTATTTCTGGGTATGTTTGTCCAGGCAATTCCAGGAGCTGCTGGTACTGGAATGATGACCATGATTGTCTATGTGTTATTGACTCTGTTTATCGTAGGTCTAATGGTTGGGAAGACTCCTGAATATATGAGTATGAAAATAAGTCCAAGGGATATCAAATTAGCTGTATTCATATTTTTAGTACATCCTGCATTAATTCTAATTCCAACAGTAATTGCATTTACAACTGGAAATTCTCAAGTTATATTGGGTGCGGAAGCTAAAGGCGAAAAGGTAACACCTCTAGGATATACTGAAACGCTATATGAATATACTTCTGCAGCAGCTAATAACGGATCAGATTACCTTGGAACTTCTGCAAATAACCCATTTTGGAACTGGTCTACGGGCTTGGTAATGTTGCTTGGAAGGTTTATACCATTAGGGTTGATGTTAGCAATTGCAGGTTCATTTACAGTCAAAGATAGAAAAGAAGTTATCGAGCCCATAAAAACTGAAGGGCCTTTGTTTATATCGGTGTTAGTAATTATGACATTCCTTCTCACTGCTCTTACTTTCTTTCCATTCATGGTGATAGGACCTCTTTCAATGTAGGTGATGGTGGGGTGATTGAATAATTAATGAAAGTAGTTGATTTAGTCAAACGAGAAATGAAAATGAACAATAATAAAAATAAGAATGACAGCAACAATAAAAAGTCAACAATCGATACAAAAGTAATAATTGACTCTATCACAAAATTAGACCCGCGCTATTTAGCAAAAAATAATGCGGTGATGTTTACAGTAGAAGTTGGATTTATGGTGACTTTGGTTATCACATTATTTCCAGGTATATCAACAGAATATATACGTCATAGCGTGGTATTCTATCTTCAAATAGCGATAATACTTATATTAACAGTATGGTTTGCTACATTTTCAGAATCATTATCAGAGGCACAAGCAAGGGCTAGAGTGGATTCACTAAGAAGCTTAGAAAAAGAAGTTTCGGCCAGAAAAATAGTAAATGAGAAGGAAGTTATCGTAACTTCCAAAAGCCTGAAACCAGGAGATGAAGTAATAATCTATACAGGTGAAGTAATTCCACGAGATGGCCTAGTTAACAGAGGTAAAGCATTTGTAGATGAATCAATGATGACAGGTGAATCAAATCCAGTTTTCAAAGAAAAAGGTGATCATGTTATAGGTGGAACTAAAATAGCAAGTGACAAAGTAGTTGTAGAAATTACTGCTGAGGCTGGTAGAAGTTTCCTAGATGAAATGGTTGGTCTAATAGAAAGTGCTACAAGACCCAAAACAAAAAACGAAATAGCTCTAACCATATTGCTTGCAGGATTATCGTTAATATTTATCATGGTCATCGGAGGTCTGCTATTTTTAGCTCATTTTGTTGGATATAATGCGGATATAGCTACATTAATAGCCTTACTAGTTGCACTGATGCCTACAACAATTGGAGGTCTACTTCCTGCAATAGGTGTTGCAGGTGTCACAAGACTTGGTAAAGATAGTATAGTAGCAAAGTCAGGTAAAGGGATTGAAGCAGCTGGAGATTGTGATGTATTAATTTTAGATAAAACAGGCACCATCACAGAGGGCAGTAGAAGTGCTACTCAATTCATACCGATGCAAAAGTATACTGAAGAAGATGTGGGACAAGCAGCCTTTGCAGCATCAATTCATGATATTACGCATGAAGGAAAGTCAATATTAGAACTATCAGAAGAGAAAAGTTTCATTCCACCTTTAATGGAAAAAATACTTACTGCAAAATCAATTGAATTTAGTGCAGAGACTAGATTTAGTGGAATTGACTTTATACCAAACAAAAAGATTACACTTAACAAAGAGCAGCAAGAAGAACTTGCCTTTATTTCAAAACATGATAAAAATGGGAATGAATTTGATATTACTACCTCTAGTCCTACCATCTGCAAAGTATCTAAGATCCTGCTAGAATTAGATCAATCTAACAAAGAAGTAAAGATTCTCAAAGGATCTGTAGACGCCATACTAATGTTAACTCAAAACTCCAATATCAAAGTCAATGAAGCTGAATTACGATGGAAAACACAGGAAATATCTAAAGATGGTGGAACTCCATTAGCAGTATCAATAAATAATGAAATGATAGGGCTAGTTGTTTTGAAGGATAATCTAAAAGAAAACATTCGTAAAAAACTAGACGACGTTCGTGCTACTGGAATTACTACGGTAATGATTACAGGGGATAATAATCTAACTGCTCAAGTAATAGCTAAGGAGGCTAATGTAGACCAAGTTATGGCAGAAGCAAAGCCCACAGACAAGTTACTAAAAGTAGAAGAAGAGCAAGCAAAAGGACATATCATAGGTATGGTAGGCGATGGAACTAATGATGCCCCTGCTTTAGCCAAAGCCGATATAGGCTTAGCAATGAACAGTGGAACTGCCGCTGCCAAAGAAGCTGCCAATATGGTAGACTTGGACTCAGATCCTTCAAAGATTTTAAGAGTAGTCAAACTTGGTAAACAATTGCTAATTACACGTGGAGCTATTACTACATTTAGTATATCTAATGATGTCGCAAAGTATTTTGCTATACTTCCTGCAATTATCATAAAGAACAATCCACATTTGCAGTTACTTAACATAATGCAGCTGCACAGCCCTGAAACTGCTATATTATCTACATTGATATTCAATGCGGCAGTAATTCCAGCTTTAATTCCCCTATCATTAAAAGGGGTCAAGTTTAAACCAGAAACACCACAGAAAACCTTTCTTAAAAATATGTTTATCTATGGAGTAGGCGGACTAATCCTTCCATTCATCGGTATTAAAGCCATTGACATTTTGCTATCAGTTTTCATGGGATGAGATGAGAGAAAAATATTTATGAAGAATATAAACAAAAAAGTAAAAATCCATATACACCAATTCAGACGTTCTAGTCTTAGCGCAATTGGATTGTTTGCACTAGTGTTAACAAATAAACTGGTAAAAAAAGTTCCTCTAAATAAAGCACTCAGTCCTGCTATAAGAGTAGTTGTATTGATGCTGATCATAACTGGGATTGCATATCCTCTTATATTGGTAGGAATTGGCCAGAGTATACTTCCATTCCAATCCAATGGCAGTATAATCATATTTGATGGAAGAGCTATTGGTTCAAAACTTATAGGACAGGACTTTAATTCTCCAAAGTTTTTCCATTCAAGACCTTCGTCTGATTCAGCATCAGGTATGGATCCTCATATTACTCCTGACAATGCCTTTTCTCAGGTTTCAAATGTCAGTGAGGCTTCTGGAATACCACAAAACACCTTAAGAACATTGGCTGAACTAAACATAGAAAGAAACAAAAACAGTAATTTATTGGCATTTGCTCCAGACTATGTTAACGTATTAGAATTGAATATGGAATTGGTAAAGCAGTATCCTGAAGCTTATGGAGAGTTTCTAAATACAAGCAATAGTGTGGATGGCAAGTGAAAAACAAATTGGAGGCAATTTTAGCTCTATTTGTGTCATCTCTTGTTCTAGCTGCAGGTGTGTTGACATATTCGTTACTGAAAGCAGAAAAGTAAGAAATAGTCTAGAAAGCCTTTGTCATCTACATCTTTGAAAATATGTTTTTCCTTTATATTTATAGGAATGAAAAGAAGAGGATAAAAACATTATTTTACTTCAAACTATGCAAGATATTTTCTATGCGTTAATAATACTAATATTCTTGAAGACTAGTGATTAATAATAACTAAACAATCAATCCCATAAAATCATAATGGAGGTCCATGAAGTGAGCGTAAGGAATCTTTCAAGACATATTTTTCTATAATTTCTCTGCTATGGCTGCTTGTTGGTACTAGGGAGAGCTGATTCTCGTACACTCGAGTTCATATTTGTTGCATTAATCTGGGGCCCAAATACAAGATAGAGCGGTTGTATAAAGTCCTCTGTACTGCCACCTTGAAGAGTATATCCTGATGCTATCCAATTGATATTTGATCCACTGTAAGGTCGTATCCTGAGAAAATCGCCCCAGTCATTATGGGAAGGGCCATTTGTTCCGTGCATTGCTGGCTGCATCTTCCAAGTTGATTGAAGTTGAGTGGTATTATTACTGTTATTGTTGCTGTTTTCACTTATGCCAATTGCTAAGCTTGGATTTGTATTTCCACCACCAAAGAAAGCTACGATACCTAGATCTCCTTTACTATTAGGTGATACAAAGCCATATGTCCATGCATGACCTTGACTCCACAGATAAGGACTTCCAAGATATGTCATGCCACTTAATTTGAATGTGGCAGCATTAAGATATGGCCAGGGAAATCCGTTTCCAGCAGATGCCATCCAGATAAAACCAACATTGCCTTGTGATACCCACCCACCTAATATCCTACTGTCTGCACGCCCGCACCAATCATTGGTGTCCTGACCTTTGCAAGTCATGCTTACATCCGAACTGCTAGTCCAAGCAGGAATATCGCGATCGTATGAGTTGATTGTTGATTGACTATCCGACCACTGGTATATTCTCATACGGCTATTTGAAAGATGGGCTGCCCAATACATTGTATCAGTTGCACCCTGAACAGGAGTAAAGTTGAATACTGATT
>JBEVTH010000131.1:0-6875 GCA_041156085.1 Candidatus Nitrososphaera maunauluensis | reverse complement strand
CTTTTAGCATCAGAGACATTACTGTTTCATCATTTGGAGCTTCTATAATTATTACTACATCGTATTCTCCTAAAGTATAGTAACCTCCAATCAATTTTCCACCTATTTTTTCAAGTGATGCTTTAAAGGAATTGTAGCGGTCTGAAGATTCTTTGATCTTGCTAATTCCTTGTTCTGTCCAATTTATGAGTAAGATATAGTGTGACATTTGCAACAAATAGGTAGACAGGCTACTATTTATGTATCATGCATACAATAGTTTGGAGTATACCATATGCAATACGATATGATCAGTAAAAGATGAGAAAAAGGTAAAAGTTGGCAAATAAGTCAGTAAATTACGAGAGCAACGTCACTACATACAGATTATAAAGAAATAGAGACAATTTAAGACAATGAGAATAATATAATCAACAGGTCGCTTCAGGATCTTTCTATTGACAGATATTCTTATAAGTTAGGGTCATTAATAGTTAGAATTGAACCTACAAGGAAGAAATTAATTCAACCTCGAGAAATATTGCATAGAAAAAGGACTTGAGGTGGTTTACATAGGTCCATAAATCGAGCCAGCATAATTCATATGCATACATTCATAACTACTGCCACTAAAGCCACCTGCATCACGTATCACACCTTTTTGAGCAAAGTCAAGAACTTTTCCCATACATACTACGTGTTTGTATGAATCATAAGGTAGCAATACCGTAGCAAAGCCAATTCCTAGAACTACTGACAGCAATGCCACAATGGCAATGATTGTCAATGTTATTGTTATTATTTTGTTTTCCATATATCATATTATACAAGCCTAGTTCATAGGTCAACCTCATATTCCCATATGTTTTATTGTGTCTACTTATGATAAATATACATTCTGTATTTTTGATTTCGTTTTAGTTTCTTAATGATAGTAACATTGAACATAGGCAGTACCTAGAACAATATATATACTTAGAGAAAGTTAATAACCTAATAGATTTATCTCAAATAGATGAGTCACCGAAAATATTTGAAGCGCAAAATATCCATGGTTCATATCAAGAATACTTATAAGATGTCCAAATAATAGAACTTGTTCTTTAGATTTATAGATTATTCTTCGCAGATACAGTAAGTTAATAGAGATTTCAGTGTGGAGTATAGATCAAAGGGGTGGTGAGATAAACCATTCTAGTTAGCGGTGCAAACCTTGTAATAGTATTCGTTTTGACAGGAATTGTAAATAACTTCAGCTTTTACAGTCATTTAATATCTGTTCTACTTTCTGTAGGGAATAGATTGTTTTTGGGTAACTTTAGTGGATTGTTTTTGATAAGCCTTGATTTTCAGTTACGTACTTAATTTTCAGTTACGTGCTTAGATTGTTTTATACGAACCACAACATCAATTCAAGTGGATTCCAATACTGGTAATGAGATTGCAGTTACGAGGTTAGATAATATATTACAAGGACACCTAATGAATTTGGAACCTTTTGTTTAAATGAATTTTGTCCATTCTGGTTCTTGTTATCATTGTTGACTTCAATCTCCTCTAAATAATATACAAAGTTCATTGTGTAACCTCTTTTTCAATATGGTAGAGGATTATTACATTATCTTATTGTTAATATAATAAATAACCGTCTCATTTTTTTGCTTACCACTTCTTTCATCTTCATCCACAAAACTTGACTCTTACATCTTCATTTTCATACGCTATAACATTTGAGGCAATTCGGAGCAATAACCCTATTAATGACCAGATTTACTTTATAAATTATCTAAGCTAAAAGCCTTTTAGTCATATTGCGAATAATTGAACATAGTATAACAAAGTCAACGGGCATAGGTTTTACAGCTGCGCTTATAGCTGCTGCTCTTTTTGGCTCTGTGTCTACTATTGCAAAACCTGTACTAGCCACAGTAGATCCATTCTTACTGTCATCTTTAGTCTATTTGATATCTGCAATGCTCTTTAGTGCAATGATAGCAGTAAGAAACTATACGGCAGCAGCTGCATCGTCTCAATTGACAACAGAAGCTTCATTTTCTAAAAGAAGATACTACCTCATAGTATTAATAACTTCAATCATCGGCGCGACAATAGCACCAGCCATGTTCTTCTTTGGCCTTAGACAGACAACGGCATCGGATACTGCACTTTTGGCAAATGGAGAAACCATTTTCTCTATCCTGTTAGCAATCCTATTTTTCAAAGAAAAACTAAGAATGTTTGGCTATCTTGCGGCATTAATGGTTTTAGCGGGACTTGTCGTCGTTACAACCAACCTTCAATTCCATGGTTCATTGCTCAAGATGAATTCTGGAAATCTGTTTATCTTGGGAGCTACAGCATTGTGGGGCCTAGATAACAACATATGCAGAATTATCACATCTAACATAGATATTTTAAGACTTATACAGCTAAAGTCAGTTATTGGAGGTAGTATACTTCTTTTTTTTGCAGTATTTGTATTTCATATTCCATTAACTATCAGTATAACACAACTTCCTCAGATTGTTGTACTTGGTGCTGTTGGTTTTGGTACATCATTATACTTTTTTCTAATTAGTATGAAAAGGTTAGGTATAATCAAGTCTGTATTAGTATTATCATTCTCCTCCATATTTGGGCTTATTTTCGCATCATTGTTATTAGGTGAATTAATAAGCATACACCAGATAATTGCTATTGTGGTTATGATAGTCGGGATATATTTTATAAATATACAAAAGGAAAGGTAAATGGTGCTCTTGCTTCTGTAGAACCGACAGATTTAAAGATAAAAAAACCGACAAGATTAACAGAGCAAACAACAAGCGGGTCTTTAGGATTCGTTATACCTTGTGTCTTCCCTCATCAGTTGCTTGAAACATTTGATCCTTTTATCGGTTTTTTCTTATACCCCAAATCACGACAATCGTTATAAAACAGAATACTCCCAACATTGCCCAAACAAACGTATGCTTAAAAACATTGATTATATCTACAATTGTCATAAACAATGACACCTAATGATATAAATCACATACTATATCATATTAATAAAGCCTGTACCTGATTATTAGTATTCGGTTAATAACAATCATATTGATATTTTAAAAAGCTTTAACTTTTTGCCTAAAAAAGTCTCTCATTTAGATTAACAAAAGTTATCTTGACAAAAGATATAACTGTTCGAGGAATAATATCATATATTAAGTACGATGACTGCACACCACAAGATAGAAACGATTCAGAAGGCATACCATTTTGAATATTTAATGCAAGATATACGGGTAACATATAAACGCGATTTAAAAGTATCGGTGGGAAGTATAGCAATTGATGCAAGAGAAGGTGACATATCATCCGTTCCACGCTGGCTGGGAAAACTTTTGGCTGAGCAAGGCATTATTGAAATCCAAGATAGTGATATTTCTGCATACGTCTCAAGGGCTTTGAATCGTGAGAGGATATCAAAACCCCATGATCTTTCTGGGTTGGATCCTGATTTTTATATTCGAGTCCATGATTATCTGGAAGGATTAAAGGAAAGAGAAAAAGAAAGTATTACGGTTTCTCTGCTTTCGTTTGTGGCTTCCCGTCTTGAGAAGATTGTAAAATTGGCAGCCTCTTCACCTCTTTCGCCTGAATTGGAATCTAAACTCTCTGTTGAAGAAAAGGAACTATACCACCTGATCCATCTTTATTCTTCAGAGTTCAAACAAAGGGTATTAAAGATATGACAGAGCAGCAGGAGGAGCAGACCACAGCAGCTTTAGCAAACGATCTGGAAAAATTTTTGCGCGCGTTCAAGGATAGAGAAGGAAAGTACAAGTATTTTGACAGAGTTAATCATATGATGGTGGCCAATTCTAATTCACTTGTAGTAGATTATATTGATTTTGATACGTTTAATCCAGGCCTCGCAAAGCGGATTACTCATAATCCCGATGAGATGTTTGAGGCTTTTTACGAGGCAGTACTATATATCCTAAACGAGATTCATCCAGACTATGCACAAGAGATCCGCGACAAAATCAAAGTTAGAATAGGAAATTATACTGTACAAAAGGGGTTGCGCGAAATCAATGCAGAGATGATTGACAAGTTGATTGGAGTTTCCGGCATGGTAGTCAGATCATCTGAAGTAAAACCACTTGCTAAGAAAATAGGATATCGCTGTCTTAACTGCAATACCATTAATGAGGCTCAGCTCAAGGGATTGGTTCTTAAAAAACCTTTGAAATGCATAAACTGTTCTGAAAAAGAACTTGAAATGGATCCAGATAGTAGCATTTTCACAGATTTTCAAATGGTAAGGCTTCAAGAACTGCCGGAAGATCTACCAGCAGGTCAGCTTCCACATTATATAGAAGTCACAGTAATGGGAGATCTAGTAGATCGATGCCGTCCAGGAGACAGGATTATGTTAACCGGAGTAGTGAGAATCGAGCAAGAACAGATCTCTCCACAAATCAAAACTAGTCTCTTCAGGTTGCGAATGGAAGGAAATAATATTGAATACCTTGGTGGAATCGCAGGTACCAAAGATACCCGAACTCTCGAAAGAATAGCTATTAGCACGGAAAATGAAAAACAGATTCTAGCTATTGCAAACAAACCGGATGCATATGACAAGCTAATTGCTTCTTTTGCTCCGCATGTATATGGCCATGAAGTAATCAAAGAGGCAATTCTATTATTGATCATAGGTTCGGTAACAAAAAAATTAGATGACGGTTCTACCCGACGAGGCGATATTAACATACTTTTAGTCGGCGACCCAGGTACTGCTAAATCTGAAATGCTAAAGTTTGCTGCTAAAATCGCTCCAAGAGGATTATATACATCTGGAAGGGGTTCTACTGCAGCGGGCTTGACTGCTGCTGTAATTCGAGATAAATCAGGAATCATGATGCTTGAAGCTGGAGCTGTAGTCTTAGGCGATCAAGGATTGGTATGTATTGATGAGTTTGATAAGATAAAAGCTGAAGACCGTTCTGCACTGCATGAGGTAATGGAGCAACAGACATGTTCTGTTGCAAAAGGAGGCATTGTAGCTACTTTAAACGCGAGAACTTCAATTTTATCAGCAGCTAATCCAATGTACGGCAAGTACGATCCTTTCAAAAATATTACCGAAAATGTGAACCTACCAATCCCACTTCTGACTAGGTTTGACCTTATATATGTCATAAGAGATTCTCCAGAAAAAGAGAAGGACAGTCGTATTGCAAGTCACATTTTAGAAATTCATCAGGATGCAGAACTTGCTGCACAGCCAGCCATCGACATCGACCTCTTCAGCAAATATCTTGCATTCTCAAAACAAATTGAGCCAAGATTAACTATTGAAGCTATCACTATTATCCGAAATTACTATATGAAAATGAGAAACGTGGATTCAGAAGGCATGATCACCGTTACTCCCAGACAGCTTGAAGGCTTGATAAGATTATCCACAGCACGTGCAAGATCGTTATTGAGAGACAGGGTCGAAGCCGAAGATGCAGAACGTGCAATCTATCTAGTACAGAGAATGTTAGAAACCGCGGGTGTCGATGTCAATACAGGTAAAGTAGATCTTGGTGTTCTTCATGGCAAGGCTCATAGTGAAGTTTCAAAGTTGAAGATTTTCATCGAAATTTTCAATGCATTGGCCGGGCAAGATAGAAACGATGTGGAGGAAAACAATTTCATAAATGAACTTATAAAAACAGGCAAGTTTACACAAGACGAGGCAAGGACATTCATTAGAAAAGCAATGCAAAACGGACAGATATATGAAAGAAAGTCTGGTTTTTATGCAAAGGCATAAAAGTTCTGTTCTGCTTTTCTCATACGATATGTTCCAAACACTTCTCATGATTCCTATTAGTCTAATTTGAATAGATTCGATATTGATACATTATATACTCTTGATTGACATCATCCTTAGAATCTGGCGGAGGTGTCTAATTCTAGATGAGCGGAATGGAAATCAATTCATCTAGAAATCTGAACAACCCACGCAAGACTAAAGATCGTCCAAAGATTGTTAAAAATGTATGTAAGATTGTGATCGAGAGGGCTCTGGAAGGCGATCCTATAAGGATTGAAATTTTCCAATAAGCCAGGAAGCTTGCGCATCAGAAATGAGTATGCACAGCAATAGCAACTTTGTGGGATTGGCTCATCAATAATCCCATACAGGTGAGAACTGAGTTGAAGACATTTTAGCTTGCTATTATTACTACTATTATAAAATAATTTATTATCCTGGTATGTATTACGTTATGCATGCATACCTGAACTATAAATGGATATAAAATGTGTTTCCTGAAATTTGATTAAGAACTTGTATTATTCTGTACTTTGAATTCAACTAAATCTGCAGCTTATGATTATGTAATAATATTACATTTGTCTATTGCCATGATCGCCAATTCTCAATTTCTGTCACCTTTTTTATTTTGTTAAACCATGATTGATCCGTTTCCTTATTATTTGTTCTTGCTCCACCGATCTGCTTCTGCGACTTATTATTATCGTCACCTGTTGTAGTAATTTCATTCATTGATTTTGGTAGTAGATGATGTGTCTGTTTCTCTAGCCCCTCTCTCGCATATTCATTATTTACGTCTATCATTGTTTCCTTGGTTTTATTATCTATCACTTTTCCAACTTGAATTAAAGGATATGATTTAGAGGTGTTATCAACAGCATTTTCATGAAATGCTGCATTTATTATTCTTCTTGTTTTCTCTGCAGCATTTGTTATTGCCTGCTGCTGTTTTTCTTTTTGTAGTAGTTCCTTCTGCTGCTTCTGCTGCTGTGATAAGCCATCGGTAGCCCATTGTTTGTTTTCTTGTTGTTCCTCTTTTTCTTTAAGATATTCTTGAAGTAATGATGCTTGGCCCATAATT
>JBEVTH010000130.1:0-6893 GCA_041156085.1 Candidatus Nitrososphaera maunauluensis | reverse complement strand
GACGTTAAGGATTCCTGTACAAATTAACATTACAAATTCAACTTTGTCTTTCAGTTTTGAAGGCAGTTGAGATGGAAAGGGTAAAGAATATCTACGTAGAGCAATATCAGCCTTTCATAGTCAAATCCTGCCATTTCATCAGAGATAATAACAGCATAATATAGTAGTAGCATTAGCATGGTGGAAGAATAATTATTATTATGACAATGTTTATAGCTTGTATTAACAATATGAATAATTAGTAAATAATCATAATGAAGATGGCATCAGCTACAACAGTCAAGACTTGTTCCAGGTGTGGGACTGATAAAACTTATATGCAAAATAATTACGAGAAGTGGTATTATATTACCACAGGTAATAGTGATAAGCAGAAGGAAAGGGTATGCAAAAACTGCTACAGCAAAAATCGAACAAAACCAATTATCGATCTAACCAAGGTAAAACCATCTCAAATTAAGATAGATAATAACTCTGTCTACAACAACTGAATGGCAGAAGACTAACTACTCCTAAACCTAAGATTAATCCCTTTACCCAATTATGTATATTTGATAACAAGAGATGAAGTTGACGAAATAAGCTACAGCTTTAGAAGGTTTTTAGCATCAGAATAAACGCTCTGGTCTCCTCTGACTGTATCTGGATTAGTATTAAGCTTCTTTGATAATTCCAATGCTAGCTGTTGACCCCAAAGAAGTTGTGCCAGCCATGAAAATTCTCTTTTTGATATTTTAAATTTAAAGGATTCTTCGTCTATGTTTATGACTTCAGAGCCTATGGCTTCTACATATTTTATCAGATCCTCTCTTCTTGGCTCCATTATAGATGTAAATGCTAGGAGGCTTGATTGTTTATCTATCGTAACTCTAGGGCCATGTAAGAACTCCTCAAGACCAAAACTCCTAACTGGAAGATAGGATGTTTCAGAAATTTTAAGGCAAACCTCATGAGCAACAACTTCTCTAATTAAATCTCCGACAATCACAAGGTTTGTCAAGTATCTAGGTACCTGAATTCTACAGGGGAGCTCAATGGTCTCTATCCATTCTTTAAATCTTTCAACTATATGTGTGTCAAACAACAATCCTAGCCATTGTATTATCCTTATAATAGCAGATGTTAACGATACTGTGAATGCACCACAGTTCTCTTGGGCACAGGTTTCAATCCTAAAATCTGCTACTGCATCGTGATTTGGACTTCCTATTCCAGTAATCAAGATTGTTGTAGCGCCCCATCTTTTTGCAAACTCCAAAGCCTGGATACTATAGCTTTTAGTTCCACGATGCGAGAATACTACGACTATATCATTACTAGAACTAACATACTTTGCTCTAACGAAGTCGTAGCTTTGAACTGATGTGACATCGATATCTGACTGAGTTAAATATTCTCTCCAAAGAAATTCAGCAAACCTTGCAGCCCAATAGCTACTACCAATTCCAACAAAAATTATTTTTTTCTTTGAAGCAAAATTGCTCAAATCTGAGGGAAAAGGTGTAGTATTTAGTATTCTTTTCCACTCTGATGGTTGGTTTAAAATGTTTGTTTCATAGAGTGAAGAAGCCATCATGAAGCTTAAAGATTGATCTGATTTCCTCATTAATTAATGAAGTGTTCTCAAATATGGATATCTTGTAAACAGTATCATGACTAGATTACGAGTGTAACCATAATATCAAATACAAAAAGGTGTATGATCCAAAGTTAGGATCATGTATCTATGATTGACCTTCAACTGCAATTAAAGTTATTGTTGATTTTATTTTATCAATTCTTCTTATGCGCCAGCTGATAGTTTCTCTTAGTTTGTCAGATGTATCCGCAGTAGCCTTTGCAATTATGTCGTAAGCACCATAAGCTTGGTATACTTCTACCATTTCTGGTAATTCCTTCAGTTCATTGATAATTTCTTCTTCAAAGCCAGATTCACAATCAATTAGAATGTAGGCTGACGATGGCATTATATGTATGAAAGGTTAATAGAGAGTAATTAAATCATGATGAAATTATGATAATGCAATGATTTAATCTTAGATCTAATTGAAGACGCTAGTGATATTGTGTGTAACTGAAATCGTTAGCGATATAAATCTAGGTTTGTATCAGCAGAGTATGAATGTTTTAGCCTAAAGTCAATATCTAATTTTATATAATCTTAATAGTTGGTTCTCAATATTAGATGTTTCTCAATCTGCATGAGTAATTATAGCAAAATCAAAATGAGTATGTCGATTAAGTATGACAGATATATTTTCAATTATGTGAATCGTGTTTTTGGTGCTCTTCTTGTCTTCAATTGTCATCGGAAGAAGAAAACAAACATATCACAAAATGTCCATATTGTAATGAAGTTAGACTTAGGTCTCTTCCTTTAATTTATGATAAACCATCATCATAGATTCAACCATCTATTTAGAATCAACTTATTATAAATCATAGATACCATTAAGTCTGCTTGATATGACTGGAAAATAATAGATTAGTAAGTAAGAAAATATGACCAAAAAACGATTCTGTAATAACGAATGCCAACAACAACAACACACTCAATATTCAAGATCCAAAAGAACCTCCGATAGTTTATGAAATCGGCATATTACCCAGGATAAATGAATAATGTGTCTCCTTATAGGATTTTAGTTGTAGATGATGAACCTGATATTGCTTTCGCTTTAAAGGTTGGATTAGAGAATAATAGCGGATTTATAGTTGACACTTTCGATGATCCCATAGAAGCACTATCGAATTTTAAGGCTGGTAAATATGATTTGTTGCTCTTAGATATTAAAATGCCAAAAATGGATGGTTTTGAATTATACAAGGAAATTAAAAAGAAAGATGATAAGGTTAAGATTTGTTTTTTAACTGCATCTGAGTCATATTACGACGAATTTAAAGGAACATTTCCAAAACTAAATATAAGATGTTTTGCTCGTAAACCAGTTACGATAGAAGAATTGACAAATGCAATAAAAGAAGAACTAAAGAGTTGATGATTAATTTCTTATTAGCTCATAGATCTACAGTTTGGCGCTTGTCGAAGCCAAACTACTGATCACAATTAAATATTATTTTGTGAATATATTTATTGCGTTCTGACATAATACATCTGCTCCTCTTAGACGAGAGGTTTTCGCATTTTCCTCTCGTCTATAGAGAGGTAATATTTGAATTTAGTGGAGACATCTTCGTCTTTCTATATTATCTCTGACTCTAAATTTAAAAGTCGTCATACCTATTCTTTCTCTAAGAAGTTTTACTCCCTTGCAACAAGTCCTTGAAGAGTTAGCTAAATATATTCCTGCAAATAATAAATTTTAAGAAATGTTTCCAAAAATAGGTAATACTACATCAGCTCTATGCGCACATTCAGAGAATAAGAAAAAACTAAGGATTTTGGTTGTCGATGATGAGTATGATGTAGCCATGACTCTCAAGACTATTTTGGAGGAAGAACAAGAAAATAGTAGCAACAACAACAAATTCGAAGAGGATGTTTTCAATGACCCCAAACTGGCTTTATTGAATTTTTAAAGCAGGATGTTATGATTTGTTACTCATTGATATTTTAATGCCAAAAATGAACGGCTTTGAATTATGCCAGCAACTAAAGAATATTGATGATAAAGTAAAAGTATGTTTTATCACAGCATACGAGATATATTCTCGTGCTCTGAGGGAGACATTTCCATCAATGAAAGTTGATTGCTTTATTGCAAAGCCAATTGGAAGGAAGGAGTTGGTAAGCAGGATAAATTCAGAGACAGGTATGTAGGAATATCCATGCAGAAGTTCACAAAAGTATTCGTTGGTGCCAATGAAATGGTCGATGCTGTAGCGACGTTTCTTGACAAAACAAGAAACAGATATGACGTATATTCGGATTCTAGTGGGTCTTCACTTATGATCGGAAGTGACAAGTTGGCAAATAAATTCTTTGAGTTTAAAAACAAAGGAGGAACTATACGCTACATAGCGGAAATCACTCAACACAATTACGAACTATACAAAAAAATAATGGAACATGTTGAGCTTAGGCATATTGAAGGAACTAAGGGATATTTCAGGGTAAATGAGAGTGAGTATCAATACTATATCTCTTTTCCATCATCATCTAAACAACAGCAAAAACAGCAACAAGACTTTATACTTGTAAGCACCACTAACAATGAAATTGTAAAGAAACAACAAGAGATATTTGAAATTTTATGGAATAAAGCAATTCCATCTGAGCAGAGGATAAAGGAGATTGAAGAAGAGGAGAAGGAAGATATCAACGAACATAGTATAAAAGAACATAGAGAAGCAAGGAAAAGAAGCAAGAAGAAGAAAATACAATTATGGACAAATCAACAAAAAAATGAATATGTTATTTGTTTAAAAGAAGATAAATCCAAGTTACTTGCAACAACGATAACAGCAGAAACCAACCAAAACAGCATGAATCAATTCACAAAACTACTTTCCGAGTCAGAAGAAGATAGTAATTATATTGAAGGTTCTGGGTACGATTGGACTCAAAAATTATACGAGTTAATCGAAAATGAAAAGGAGAAGGAATTCAATAAGCGTATGCTTTTAAAGTTAGGATACTTTGTAAACGACGGAATACAAGAAACTTCCACTGACAATCATTATGATAACACGCATTCTGATAAAAAACATGTAACCAAAATCAAATCTGCTTTGAAATGTCATTTTTGTAGATTGCAATTTTCAAATAGTCAAAAGAGAAAAGAACATGAGCAAGTATGGCATCCTTCTTCTTCTTTCTCTAATCAGAAATAAAACAAATAATGTATAAAGAAATGACGAGTGTGATGGTTAAATGGTATATTGTTTTCAAGGTTGATTTATTGCAATTCGTATTCATAACATTCTGGAAAGTTATGGACCTTATGGATTGATGACTGAGAAAAACAAATCTATGAAAAACCGTGGGGTGGGGATCTATCATAGAATATGGAAAATCTATAGGACTATACAAACATGAGAGTTGATTACGAACAAAATATAAAAATAACTCCAGTTCGTTCTTTTATTATTGTAGAAGAAGAATTTCCTTGATTTTCTGGTTGTCTATTAAACTATCTAGAATCTTTCTATGCTCTTCTGTTGGTAGTTCCATGTTGGAACCGTCGTGTTCTATTAGTATTGAATCTATTGCCTTTAGTTTCCAGTAATCGTTCAGTGCATTTTCAATCATAGACTCAGCCTCATAAACTATTTTGCCTAACGAAGTTAGGAAATATTTTCCCTTCACTCTTTTTATCAAGCCCACTTTTGTCATGCAAGAAGTTCTTGAGTAGAATTGCTTACGTGTAAGTTTTGATTTTTTTCTATATATGTCGGTACCGCCAGCCTTTGTCATCACGATACTTTTAAACAGATCTAAAGATTTCTCATCTGAAATAGCATTGAAAACATCTGCTTCAGATATAATTGACATAATAATAAACCATCTGCGAAAATAAAGACAAAATTGGTATATATCCCTAGTCTTTCCAAAAGTGGATACATAATCAAATAAGTAACATGATTACATAAAATGTATCAAATAATATCAGTTGATATTATCATCTTCAAATTTACTGAAAGTTAAAAAAGAGGAGAGAAGAGAAGGAGTTTGTAAGTAAAATAAATTCAGAATTAAAAAATTAATGATTAATTTCGTAGCAGGAAGAATTCTGCATTCCTACAATCTACGTGGACTTTTTCATCAGAGATATATCCACAATGATTGCAGGTTAAATATAGCGCCTGGTTACAGAAATCGCATATGTTGGTGACAGCAAGTTCTTCTGAACCACATGACCTGCAAATAGTTTCGGTCAGACAGATAGCAGTTCGTCTTATACATTAGAGTGCTTTCAATCTATTTCTTAGTGTTAGTTAACTGTTATACCCTCATATTTGCAAGATATACAGAATTCTTAAACAATTGATTACGTTGTATTTTGTTTTCTACACTTCTTCAGCATCAATTTTTCTTCAGCTATCTTTTTAACAATTCAGCAACGATTAAAGGTTGATTTAATTCGATTTTATATTTAGGTTTTAGCTACGATAGTACTGATTAGTAAGAAGTTAATAGCATATTATAATAAGACATTCTATACAAATTTGCGTTCAATTCTTTTTTATTCTTGATTCTGTAAATGATTTGTATTCAAGCAAATCATGATGAAAAATCGAGGTAGAAATGAAATAATTGCTTCCATACTAGAGGTTATTAGTAGAGGGCCGTCTTCAAGGACTAAACTAATGTATGGGTCTTTTGTTTCTTATACTCAATTAAATGAATATCTATCGTTTCTATTTGAGAATGGTCTGATATCATATCATCAACAACAGAAAAAGAAGAAGACAGAACGAGATATTCCCCTATTCATGATAACAGAAAAAGGAACACATTTCCTAAAGATACACAATCAAATTAACGAAATGATTACTACAACTATTCAAACGAAATAAGTGTGTGGATATATGTCACTAAAAGAAATTCAAAATAATATCCTATTGCTATAAACAAGCAGTGACCATTAAAATAACACGATTTTAGTTTTTACAATCATAGTAGTTTCTGTGATATTTGTTGCTCCCTCAACTATACAACAACAACAACGATATTCATATACGCAGATACCTGGGCTTACTACATCCTAGAGTTACTTATTTGTTGACTATTTATGATTAATACCTTCTTCTTTCTTCTCAACCTCTCCTTTCCATTCTTACGAGTTGGTGATAGCCTTAGCTGCATTCCACAGCATGGACAAAACATACCATTATAATAAATGAAAACCTCGCACCTTCTACAGAGTTTCTTGCCTGCAAGGTAGATACCTTGTCCTACTTCTATTCTTGAATAAATTCTCTAGCATATG
>JBEVTH010000129.1:0-6998 GCA_041156085.1 Candidatus Nitrososphaera maunauluensis | reverse complement strand
CATTTTCTGATGATGATATATCTGAGTCTTCTAAACAAAAGACACAGTCTTCTTCCTCTTCTTCTGCATACTAAGCGAGTAGGATTTCCTTCATGAATCAAGTTGAAGATTGTGCATTAAACCAATAGAACTTCCTAGTCATTGCATTGCTATCACCTTCAAAATAAGGTTCAGCCTGTGTATTCCCAAAAACAAAAGTTAGAGAGATTTTAAGTCTTCAACAGTAGAATAATATAGTTAACGAGTGAATGTGTTGTAAAAACTAAGCTAAGACTCATCAGGATTAGGATTTTCTATTTCTAAGCCCGTTATTGTACTTCCACCCTAAGCATTGCTTCAAAAACTGAATACATAATTAGACGAATTATTAAATTAACCTTTCTGTCTAACGTATCTTTCTTAAATTAACGTTGTAAGATAGTCCAAACCTATGAGCTTCATCTCTAATATGTTGTAAAAGTTTGAGTGCGGGGCTACTCTTTGGAAGAATTATAGGGTTGCTTGAGTAAGGGATACAGATTTCTTCATTTTCTTTTGCTAATGAAATGCATGGAATGTCCATTCCTAACTTGTGAATAGCATATATTGCAGAATGCAGCTGCCCCTTTCCTCCATCTATTACTATTAAATCTGGCATTTGGTCTTGATCAGTCTTTTCAGCTAACAAATACCTCCTGGACACAATTTCTTCTATCATCGCGAAGTCGTTCTGACTTAATATGGTTCTGATTTTGAATTTTCTGTATCCTGCTTTGTTTGGTTCGCCGTTGACAAATCTGATACATGAACCGACCGCGAATGCTGTTCCAAAATTAGAAATATCAAAACAATCGATAATTGTAGGAATCGTAGGTAAATGAATAATGTTTTTCAAATCTACTATGCTTGGATCATATCCTTTTTCAGTATAGAGAGTAAGATTGCGAGTAAGTAGGTCCATTAACTGCCTCTTTTCTTTCACTTGAAAGTTTTTTGAAATCTTGATAATGCTTACCTTGTGATCAGCAAGTTGCTCAATTGACGCTTCTAAAACATCCTTGGACTCTATATCTTCATTTATATATACAAACCTCGGAATTATTGAAGCTGTTGAATAATACTGTGAAAGAAATGTTGCCAATGAATTATCACCAACTAAATCAAATTCGAATTTTTTGCTATCACTTATAACTCCATGAGTCCTGCGCAATGTCATTACATAGGCAACACCATTCGCAATATCTTTCAGAATTCCAATATATTCCTCATCAGCATTATGATTTATCGCCTTTTCCATTTTCTGTTTTATACGCAAATTGTTCAGCCTATGCAGAGTATCGCGAATTTCCTTTGCCTTTTCATATTGCTGTAATTCTGAAGCTCTTTCCATTTCAGTTTTCATATCATTTACAAATTTTTCAATGCCGTTTTTTCCTTCTAGTATCTCCTGCAGTGCAAAAACATTTTTCATGTATTCACTTCGTGCTACATTATCGATGCATGGTGCATCACAATTTTTTATAAAATATTCCAAACAAGGTTTTTTGGGTAGCTTGTCGCAAATTCTAATTTTGAATAATTTTCTTAAAAGACCAACGGTAAGAAACTTGGAACTTCCACGTACAAAAGGACCATATATTTTACCCTTTGATCCGTAAAAATCACCATTTCTGTTACGTCTTGCTACAAGCAGGCGAGGAAAAGTTTCATCGGTAATTTTTAGATATGTATAGCGCTGCTGATCCTTTAATTCGATATTAAATATAGGTCTGTATCTTTTGATAAGGTTGGATTCTAACAAAAATGCTTCGATTTCATTGTCAGTTACTATAAAATCAATATCAGTGATCTTTCTTACAAGCCGTGAAGTTTTCCAGTTATTATTGTATTGATCATTATTGTTGGCGTCCTGTTTTAAGAAATAAGAACTTACACGTTTATGAAGATTTTTTGCTTTGCCTATGTAAATTATTTTTCCTTCATCGTCTTTCATTAAATAAACTCCAGGATCTTGTGGGATCTGTTTTTTTATCATCAAAGTGTATCTTCCATAGGTCCTGTGCTTACCTTGCACTTCTTTGAATTATTTGATCAATTAGTAGCTTTGGTTTTAGATATTTGCCAGTGTAGCTGCCATTTTCATTCCTTGCAATTTCATCTGGTGTTCCAGCAACCACAATCCCACCACCCTTTTCCCCACCTTCTGGGCCAAGATCTATAATCCAATCCGCACTTGCGATGACATCAAGGTTGTGTTCAATAACAATTATAGTATTACCAAGATCCACTAATCTTCTTAAAACAAGTAATAATTTGCTAACATCTGCAAAATGAAGACCAGTTGTTGGTTCATCAAGAATGTAAACTGTCTTACCAGTATCCCTTTTTGAGAGTTCTGCACCAAGTTTAATCCTTTGTGCTTCTCCACCAGATAACGTCGTAGCTGGTTGACCAAGATGTATGTATCCAAGTCCTACATCATTCAGGGTTCTCAATTTTTTCTCAATAACTGAAATGTTTGCAAAAAATTCTAATGCTTCCTCAACTGTCATATGAAGTATATCTGAAATTGTTTTTCCCCTGTATTTGACATTGAGCGTTTCAGAATTGTATCGTTTGCCCTTGCACTCATCACACGTAACATAAACATCAGGTAAAAATTGCATTTCAATTTTCTTTACCCCACCTCCTTCACATGCTTCACATCTTCCTGCAGAAACATTAAATGAAAATCTGCCAGCTTTATATCCCATTTCTTTTGCTTGATGAGTTTTTGCAAATAGCTCTCTTATCGGTGTAAATGCATTAACGTACGTTGCTGCATTTGATCTAGGTGTGCGGCCAATTGGCGACTGATCAATTCCTATTACTTTGTCAATTTGATCCAAACCAGAAATGTTACTGTGTTTACCTGGTTTTTCTTTGGAACCATAAAAATAATGTGACAACGCTTTAAATAATATATCATTTACCAAAGTTGATTTGCCTGAACCAGATACTCCTGTTACAACAGTCATGCATCCAAGGGGGAATTGTGCATTAATTGATTTTAGATTATTTTCTTGTGCTCCAAATACCGTTATCCATTTTTCTGGCTTTTTATTTCTATGTTGTTTTCCATGTGAAACAATTCTATCGCCTCTGAGGAAAGCGCCGGTAATGGAATTCTCATTTTTTAGAATATCTTCCAACGAACCGTTGCCAACAATCTCCCCTCCATGAATACCTGCACCTGGACCAATATCAACAACCCAATCAGCATTGCGTATTACTTCCTCATCATGTTCAACAACAAGTAACGTATTATCAAGGTCTCGCAATGTTTTTAATGTATCAATCAATCTGGCATTGTCTCTCTGATGTAAACCTATAGTAGGTTCATCAAGAACATATAGAACTCCTGTTAGATTTGAACCAATTTGAGTAGCCAACCTAATTCTCTGTGATTCCCCACCAGAAAGTGTAGCTGTCATTCTGTTCAATGTTAAATAATTTAGTCCCACATTACGCAAAAAATCCAGCCTTGAAACTATCTCTTTTAGTATGGTTTTTGCAATGTACATTTTGGTTTCTGAAAGTTCTATTGTCTTGAAGAACTTGTAACAGTCGTCAATTGAAAGGTCACAAACATCCATTATTGACTTTTGCTGAATTTTGACCGATAATGCTTCTCTGCGTAGTCTCCGTCCATGACAGTCATCACATGGCAGCTCACGCATAAATTGCATAAGCTCTTCACGCTTTGACTCAGATTCAGTTTGTTTATACATGCGCTCCAAGTTGGGAATAATGCCCTCAAAGGATCCCCTATATTCCCATCTAGTATCAGAATGCTTTGATTCGTATTTGTAATGAATATTTTCATCAGTTCCATATAGAATGATTTTGAGCTGTTGCTCCGTCATCGTTGAAATCGGTGAATAAAGATCAAATCCAAAGCGTTTGCCTACATCCCTAAGCATTGCAGAACGGAACGTAGCAAAATGACCAGACCACGGCTTGACAGCTCCTTCCAGAATACTTTTTGACTTGTCGGGAATTATTAGATCAGGATCAAATTCTATTTTTATCCCAAGCCCATTGCATTTGTTGCATGCACCAAAAGGAGAGTTAAACGAGAACGTGCGTGGCTCTAAATCGCCTAGACTAATTCCGCAGTAAGGACATGCATTGCGTTGGGAATATAACGTATCTTTATCATCGATAGATACAATCACAAGACCATTTCCTACTTTCAACGCTGATTGGATTGATTCAAACAGTCTACTTTTTTCCTCAATAGAGGGTTTTAATCTGTCAACAATGACTTCTATCGTGTGTTTTTTCTGTTTGTTTAGCCTTGGATATTTTGATTTTTCTTCATTTTCATCTTCAAGAGTAATTATTTCACCATCTAATCGAATTCTTGCAAATCCATTCTGTTTTAATTCATCAAATAGTTTTTCATATGTGCCTTTCTTTGACTGAATTACTGGAGCGAGTATCATCGTATTCTTTTCTCCGTGAACAGATCTTAAGATTGAGTCTGTAATTGAATCTGCAGATTGATTTGTAATTCCTCTACCGCATTGTGGACAATGAGGAGTGCCAATTCTGGCATAAAGTAACCTTAGATAATCATAGATCTCTGTAACTGTACTGACTGTGGAACGCGGATTTTTGCTTGTCGTCTTCTGCTGGATCGATATTGCTGGCGACAAGCCATCGATAGAATCGACATCAGGCTTATCCATTAATTCTAAAAATTGTCTTGCATATGCAGACAATGACTCTACATAACGTCTCTGCCCCTCTGCATAAATTGTATCAAATGCAAGGGTTGATTTGCCAGAACCAGAGAGCCCAGTTATTACAACGAGCTTATTTTTTGGAATTTCTAGATTAATATTTTTTAAATTATGCTCTCGTGCACCCTTGATAGTTATTTTATCATGCATCTCTTAGGCGACCTCTGATATTGTTGGCTCCTCTCCTATAGACTTCTTTATCTTGATCAGTTTTTCTCTAAATTCTATTGCTTTCTCAAAATCTAAATCTTCAGCAAATCTTCTCATAGTTGTTTCTGTCTCTATGGCAAGCTTTACTAGATCCACTCTTGCCATGGACTTTGTAATATCTACAAATAGATCAATATCTGCTGTTTTTTCAGGAATGGGTTTGATAACTGATTTTGGGGTTATCTGGTTCTTTTTGTTGTATTGGATCTGCTTTCTACGTCTTCTCTCTGTTTCTGTCATTGCATTTTTTATAGAATCAGTGATGTGATCAGCATACATGATAACCATACCATCAATATTTCTTGCAGCACGTCCAAAAGTCTGTATTAGACTTGTGTTATTACGTAAGAATCCTTCTTTGTCAGCATCTAATATAGCAACTAGAGATACTTCAGGAATGTCTAGACCTTCTCTGAGTAGGTTAATGCCAACTAAAACGTCAAATTCACCTAAACGCAGCTGCCTTATTATCTCTGTTCTCTCCAATCCTTCAATTTCTGAATGCAAGTAACGCACTTTTACATCATTCTTAGCAAGGAATTCTGCAAGATCTTCGGCCATCCTCTTTGTCAAAGTAGTAACAAGGGTTCTCTGATTTTTATTTACTCGAATCTTGATTTCTTGAATTAGATCCTTTATCTGGTCTTTGGCAGGTCTGAGCTCTACTTTTGGATCCACTAACCCTGTTGGTCTAACCAATTGTTCTACAACTTGCCAGCTTAATCTTCTCTCGTAATTTGCCGGTGTGGCAGACACGAAAATTGCGTTTTGTAAATATTTTTCAAATTCTACGAACTTTAAAGGACGATTATCAAAAGCACTTGGCAATCTAAATCCATAATCTATCAGCATTTTCTTACGTGTATAATCTCCCTTGAACATAGCATGAAGTTGAGGTATTGTCACGTGTGATTCATCTATAACCATTAAAAAATCTTTACCAAAAAAGTCTAGTAAACAATATGGTGGTTGGCCTGGTGATCTACCGTCTAAATGGCGAGAATAATTCTCAATTCCTGAGCAATAACCCAACTCCTCTATCATTTCTAAATCATATTTTGTACGCGAAGCAAGCCTTTGTCTTTCTAGCTCACTTGGCAAATTGGGAAGCCAATTTTCTAATTCCTGCTTTATCGATTTGATCGAATAAAACCTTGAATCATCATCAACTATATAGTGTTTAGCAGGAAAGATCTTCACAGAGTTGGTGTCTTTGAGCTTTTTCATAGTGATATGATCATGAATGCTAATTTTTTCAATTTCATCTCCAAAGAGTAAAATCCGAATTACATCATCAGAATATCCTGGAATAATATCAATAGTGTCGCCTTTTACCCTGAAACTGCCAGGTACTAGAGATACATCATTTCTTTCATAACGTGATTCGATTAAGTTGTGAATTAGCACTCTTCTATCAACTGGCATTCCTTTAGTTATTGTAGTTGCACTTTCTTCCCATTCTTTAGGGGATCCAAGTGAGTAAATGCATGATACTGTAGATATGATTATTGTCGGTTCACCGGACATTAACATTGCAGTTGCTTCCAACCGCATTTTTTCAATTCTTTCATTAACTTCAGTGTCTTTTTCAATATAAGTATCAGTCTGCGGAATATAACTTTCAGGTTGATAATAGTCGTAGAAGCTGACAAAATATCCAACGTTATTATTTGGAAAAAACTCCTTGAATTCTGCGTATAGTTGAGCAGCCAATGTTTTATTATGGGATATTACTAGAGTATTTTTGTTTGCTCTCGCAATAACATTGGCAATTGTATATGTTTTTCCACTACCTGTGACTCCCAGTAGAGTTTGGCATCCTTTCTTTATCAAGACTCCTTTAACTAATCTTTCAATAGCCTCCGGCTGGTCACCTTTGGGCGGAAATGCATTTTCTGCCAATGTAAAGCCTCTAGAGATCGTTAGCACCGAAAGATCATATCATCAAAACGAACATATATTGTTATACGACGCCAACTTTTTGACAACATAGGCATTATGAAATTGGCAATTGTGGCTAGC
>JBEVTH010000128.1:0-7043 GCA_041156085.1 Candidatus Nitrososphaera maunauluensis | reverse complement strand
CTGTTATTGTTGTAGTATCGTCGTTGTTATGGTACTACTGCTGTCGTTCTTCTTGGTCATTGTCTTCTATATTATATAATACATAAATGTACTTACTTAAATCAATATATTATTTATAGTACTAATCTAAACTATAGCAAGAAGTAATTGCTTCGACTAATATCCTGGCTACTATTATGGGGATGATGATATAACAACTAAATTAGTTGGATTAACAAATATTATAATGCATTGACAAACCTTCTCATTTTGTCAAAACTGACTTCAAAACCAAAGCGCTGTTCTTCTTTCTTCATGTTTCTGTACATGTTCATCAACAAGCGAATGTGCTTGATGGTACTTAATTTACCATCCATCTTTAGTCTAACGATTCTGTAAACATCATCATAGTATTCAAATTTTTTAAGTACCTTTTTTCTATATCGTTTGAAATCAAATTTACTGCCACTTTTATCAAATACTTCAAGCAAAATATTGCAACATAATAGCGAAGGAATTATGCCTTCTCCTAACATTGGGAAGACGCATCCGATAGATTCACCTACCCCTATTACATTTCCACAATTGAATGGTTCCATTCGTTTTGGAGGAGCCAGGCGTATTGGTCTGCCTATTTTCTTTACAATTCTGGCTTCAGGATGCTGCTTGAAAAACTCTCCTACTCCATAATAATTTTTGTCAATATCACCAGCGCCTACATACCCCATTCCATTTTTGAGGGGAAAATACCAAAAGTAGCCTCGTGCACACTTGTAGCCTATTACATAAAATTCCTCTATGCCTTGTATGTTTTCAACAAGGTATTCGTATGCAGGGATTATAAAATCCTGCTTTGATTTTGGAAGCAATGTACGATGAAGGCCCGTACAATCAATTACATAGTCGTATTTCTTGAACGGAAAAGTTTCAGGAATACATTTGATACCATATGTGATTTTGACACCTTCTAATAGATCATGTTCCCACCTGTGTTTATCATAAGTAACTAGCCCCTTGAGATCAAGAAATTCTTGAATATTGTTTGGGAGATCCATTCTCAGAATTTTACCAACGTGGAAAATGTAATCATCAAAATTGAGGCCAGCATGCTTCGAAAACTTTGAAAGCATATGTCTTGATGCTCCCCAAGCACAAACTGCCCAGTGATTTTCTTTTGTCGATGACTCAAAGATTTCTATCTCATGACCCTTCTTTTGAAGCAAACGTCCTAGGTAACTGCCAGCCACTCCTGCTCCGGCAATGGCAATCTTCATGCATTCGTTATCGATTTGTGATAACTTATAATTCTTATTATACCAATCTATTACGCTAGTGTATAAAGGCTTGTTTATTATGTTGATCTGAAATTGAGAGTTGATATCGAAACAAAAAATCATCATTTCAACCAGGTTTTTCTAAACTTCTACAGGTCTTAATTTATCACACATTAAATTTACCAGAAATTGATTATCAAAGGATGATCAGACCAAGCTATATACTAATATGGCTGTTTATTACAATCGTTGAAGTTATACAGTATATTCTACTAACAGTTGCAATTAATTATTTTCCTATAATCATGGCATCCCCACTGTCCTTCTGCCTGTTTGAATGTAGTATATGTAAATAGATTTCTTACTATGGGTTAACATTTATTAATATTCTTGCTTATCAAGTTGCACCCTATTGATATCTATATTTAGTTACAAGAGATAGATTACAATATTGTTTCCAGTAGATGAATTACTTATACTAATACACAGTTACAATCAATAAACTAAATACACAGTTATATCTAATACACATACAGATGAGCTTTAGTACAAAATAGGGTTTCACATAAATAGTTTATCTCCGAGCGTTTTGTGAATGAATCGAACTACAATGTCATACATGGTAGCGGCAATAGTATCCTTCGCTGCATTAGGTGCATTAACAATGCAACCCACATTTGCGATGGCGCAATCACAACTCACACCACAATTTACAAATACAGCTTCCACGGGCGCTACAGATCCTACATCTTCCACAAGTCCTACATCTTCCACAAGTCCTACATCTTCCACAGACTCATCGGCTTCCACAACTACAAATCCTGCTTGTGGACAAGTTGTTTCGGGAACCGTAACGTTGACGTCCAACCTTCAATGTGCTGGAGATGGATTAATTGTAGGGGCTGACCATACAATAATAAATCTGAACGGCTATAAACTAATGGGTCCTGGAAAAGACAGTTCAAAGGTGGGTATTATGGTACCTGCGACAGATGATGTCCAAGTAACTGGACCAGGTGCGATAACTGGCTTCCAAGCTGGAGTTTTGATGACCGGAGCTCACCACGTAAATGTCAACACACTAATTGCCCAGGACAATCAAATTGCAATGTTTATGACTGGTACCAAAGATACAACGATTACTGAAAATATACTTAAGGGAAATACAATTGGAATAGCAGCTCATTCTGCGAGTGCCATTGATGCAGAAACGAACATATTGACTGGTAATGCATTGGCTGGAATAACCATGGTAAATAGTTTTGGATCTACTCTAGCAATGAATACTATAGCAGGATCACAGAACGGCATATTTCTAGATCCCCAGAGCCACGATAATGTAGTAGACTCTAACACAGCACTGAAAAACGTTCAAGACGTGAACAATGCTAACTCATTGCCTGCAAACATTAATCACAATGACTTCAAAAATAATCTGTGTACCACTAGCACTCCTAGCGGGCTATGTAAGGGAACATAACTACTACTTCCCTTTTCATATAGGTACTAAGATAACAAATAGAAAACCAAAGGATGTCCCATAACTATTTTTTATGTAACATTATGATATTTATGATCAGGATGATGAAGATATACTCAATTATAGGTAACTACGTAATAACAAAAATAATTGACAGTCTACTGCCATTTAAAACCATTTTAATCTGACTTCACTTGCATAATTATATGATTATTTACTCCCAATTTCCGATAAAGATTTTTGTATTTCTGCTGGTTCATGCAAAAACTATATATGATTACACAAAGTATATATTGGTAATATTCAAAATTTTTATGTTAGTACAACGCTCATGGTCATTTCAGTAGTCTTCATACATGTATATAATGGAATATTAATTTGGTTTCTATAAGTACAATACAATAGTTCTTGACATACAAAACTGATTGTAGTGTTAGAATAGAAATCAGAAAAATTAATAAATTTCATACTAGTTCTTTTTTGTGATGTATAAAAAACAACAGACAAATTATGTATTGCTGTCTGGGATTGTCGTTTCAGCCTTACTGGTAGCATCACTACTTATCAACAATAGCCCATTCGGACAGAAAGCGCTAGCTCAAGGTACCGCTATACCTAATGCAACAAGTAAAACTGGTAATATGACAACTGGTGGCAAAATAACAAACCACACTAGTGGTATAACAGCAAGCCAAAGTGGTATGAATGCAGTACTCAATGCAGTTCGTAATACCAATGCAACAAGTACAGCAACCAAGAATATTATCAATGCAACAGAAGTTAATAAGACCAGTGCAGCAGGTAACATGACCAATAAAACTGGTTAGATTGTGATCACTAATAATATATGATAATATATAACGTACACTACTGACAGTAATAACTCACTGTTAAAGTATCATCGTTTATATAATATCTAAAATACATGCCGGTATTTTTTGACGGCTTCTTTTAATTTCAATTCATATCTGAGACTTAATATATACATGCAATCTACTTGAAAGTTTCTCCTTGATTCTTTTCGAGATTATCCGAAGTTCCAAATAACTATGTTTTGCTCATACGACAATCGACATCAGTTTTATAATTAATTTTTATCCATTAGATCATTAAAATATTTACTGGAAAAACACTATAAGTATTTAAATCAAATTGCTGGCAAAAAATGTTACAATAAACAGTTATACAAACACTATTACTTCATTTCATATAATTTAGAACCTGCATTTCTTAGGGCAACCTTAAAGTATGCCATTTGTAGGGTTTAACTTTACGAATGGTTACTGCCGAGATTAAAAAACTTCCTGAGGAAGGCGACATTGTTATTGCAACTATCAGGGAAGTTATGGGTCACGGAGCGTATGTCAGATTAGACGAATATAATGGAATGACAGGATTTCTTCATATTTCTGAAATTGCAACAGGATGGATACGTAATATTGAACGTTATGTAAGACCAAAACAGAAGGCTGTTTTAAAAGTAATCAGAGTCGACAAGGCCAGAGCTGAAGTTGACCTATCACTGAAGCAAGTATCAGGAGAAGAAAGAAAATCCAAGCTCATAGAGATTAAAAAGAATGAGAAGGCATCTGCCTTCTTGGAAATCATAAAGTCAAAAGCCAAAATTACTGATACTCAGTTAAATGAAATAGAAGACAAAATTCTTCAAAAATATGACTACGTTTATGACGTTTTTGAAACTGTTGCAAAAAAGGGAATCGATGCTATTCAAAATCTTGGATTATCAGCTGAAGTTGTAAAAGCCATTGAAGAAGAAAGCAGCAAGATACAGATTCCACACGTTGAGATCAGAGGTGTGATAGAGATTTCTTTGAAAAGGTCTGATGGTATAGATGTAATTAAGAATATGCTTACAACAGTAGAATCAAGCAAAAGTAGTGCAAATGTTGATGTCACCTATATTGGAGCTCCAAAATACAGGATTGTTATAATAGCAGAAAATTTCAAGGTAGCGGAGAAAGCAATGAATAATGTGATAGAAAAGGTTCATTCTTCTATTGATAAATACCATGGCACTTTTAATTTTATTCGCGAAGAATCAAAGAAGACACATCACGGATAAGTAAATGAAACGCTTTATTCGGAAATGCCAATTATGTGGAACATATACGTTAAAATACCAATGCCCAAAATGTAATGCATCTACAATTGATCCCCATCCTGCAAAATACTCACCTGATGATAAGTATGTTAGATACAGAATAGCAGATCGTTATACCGAATCACATAAATAAATACATACGTCTCTGGCGAAGCAGTAATATCATTCAGCGTAGATTGTTGTAATGTGAACTATGATTTGAGGTCATAATTGAAATACTCACCGTGGGGAATACTGCCATAATATTGTTCAACTTTATTGATGTAATGAAATTAATGATGATAAAAATAAAAGTAGCTGTAGTTGTTTCTTACTAATAATCAATTCCTTTCTTCGCCTTAATGCCTAATTGATAAGGATGTTTAACTTCTTTCATCTCTGTTACAAGATCAGCTATTGAAATGACTTCATCTGGAGCATAATTACCTGTTAGAACCAGACTGGTTTTCTTAGGCTTTTTTTTTATAATGTCAAGTACATCTTGAACAGATATTAAATTTAGTTTCATAGCATAATTGATTTCATCTAATATCATGATATCATATATTCCTGATGAAAGTCTTTCCTTCGCTAGCGCAACCGCTTCTTGAGCAGCCCTTTGATGAATTTCGATAGGATGGTCATCATCAATAATTCCCACAAATCCTTTACCCGCAGCAATCATTTCGAATTCTGGTTCTAATCTTTTTGAACTGCTGAGTTCACCATAATACCATTCTCCCTTAATAAATTGAATCATTCCCACTTTGTAACCGTGACCAACTGACCTTAAAACAATCCCTAACGCAGCAGTAGTTTTGCCTTTACCTTTTCCTGTATAAACAATAATTAGGCCTATATTTGAAGACATTGATTACCATTGTTATGTATAGAGTAAAAAACTCATGTATAAAAGATAATACTTATTTTCATATTTATTATTTGGGTCAGAGAAGGCAGCTAATATGTAAAAAATTATGATTTATTGAAATGTTCACATTTGTAGGAGAAATAGTTACTAAAAGATTTTGTAATTACCAGAGAAACCGAGAAATTGTATATTTTATTTCAATAATATCAATAACAGTATAACGTATGATAATAGCAATTGCCTAGTGATCTTACACAGAAGAAATTAAGTAGCAACGAGACTGGCTGTAGTATAGGTAAGGATAAATTCACGGCAAGTAGGTATCATCAATATTGAGGAGGAGTGATGATGGCCGATCCATCTGATAAGAATGAAAATAATGTCGAAGATATGCTAAAAACTATTTTTCAAAAACAAAAAGAGTTGCATCAGGCTATCATGACGTATTCACCATCTACTGACTCACAATATTCAAAGAAATTTCTTTCTTTGTCAAAAGAGGAAAGGATATCTTCACTCTGTACTGCCATAATCCATGAAACAGTAGAACTGCAAAGACTAACCAATTGGAAATGGTGGAAGAAGATGGTAGAGTTTGATGAGAATCAAGCAAAAGAGGAGCTGATTGATGTATGGCATTTTGTTGTTGATGCTTCAATAGAGCTTGGAATGACACCCCAAAATATAGTGGATGAATATATTAAGAAGAACCAAATAAACAAAGACAGACAAAAGAATGGCTACTAGTAGTTATTTAATTTTGCCTTGTGACCTTCTGTTGTAACTCTGTACAAGCTTAATTAACACTTGTCGTTCCAGTCTGGACATTTTCTAAAGACTTCACATTGCTCTTGATTCCATTTTATGCACTTAAAATAACGTTTTCCATTGGTAGTTGTCCATTGCATAAATAATATATAATTACTAATATGAAGGCGTCAATTGATATGTTATTGTCTATACTGTATGGTTACTGATGAACTGAAAATAAAATTTGTGTGCTTGATTCAACAAATGGTTCTGTTAACTTACAGTCGGATTGACTTGATATTTTAGAGGTTAATTTTCGTCGGTTAAGAGGGGCATGGAATTGTAATCTTGAATTATTATCGTTTTTATGAGACAGAATGTCTCTACCTATTACAGTCTGCAAAGAACAGGTTATGATAAGAATATTTATCTACGCCCTGATTCGATTTTCCTTTTGTTGTTGGTAGTTTATGACTCAAGCATTAATTTGGGGCTGCCGCCTGTTAGCCTAAATTATTACTATTAAGGTATAGTAGGTTTAATCTCTCTTACACTAAGGTCTTTAAAATCCCATATAAGGTTGTCTGA
>JBEVTH010000127.1:0-7229 GCA_041156085.1 Candidatus Nitrososphaera maunauluensis | reverse complement strand
CTTAACCTCAAGAATTCTAAATACAATGTCTCTGCTTCTTAAGGTTTAATATCTAGTTGAATGACTGCATCAACAGAAGTTTTACCTTCTGAAAATAACTTAAAAGATTGAGCTTCTTTAGATAACTCATTTACTTTTAGCTGTTCTCCTATCCCTTCTTTATTATTCTGCTCACCTGTTAGTTTTCTGATAACAGCTCCAATACTACCAAATGACATATGTATTTCTTGGGCAATTTCCCTGATTGTTTTTCCCTGTTTGTAAAGTCCAATTACATATTGTTCTCTTTCTTCTCTGCTCTTAAAGAACATTTATCCAATTGTACCAAAGGGATCATTCTTTAAAAGACTGAGCCTGTTTTTCTCTGTTTTCAACTGTTATTGTCTCTGCTTTCAATTGTTACCTCTTGGCTATTCAGAAATACGCTCTGCTACTCTGTTTATGATGTTATATTTTCTATTGTTATTATTTTGTTTTCTATTGTTAAGACTATGTTTTATCTGCTTTCAGTTGTTATCATCTGTTATTTTGAGTATTTTGTTATTATCAAATTTGACTAGAATCTATTCCAAAAGAAGAAAATTATCTCTCTTTATAATAGTACAAGATAGTTTATCCTCCCTATATAATTACATTATTCCAAGCTTTCTTATAACACTCAACCGCTTAAATACATCTTCGATTAAAATGACAAATTCAAGTCAGGATGAAGGTATAAGTTTGCTTCTTGATGAAAAAATCCACGATTTTAATTGTTGGAGGATGGACATGAAAAATTTGAAAGAAAAGATAGATATTAGTGGCAGAGACTTTTCTGGTAGAAATCTTTCTCGAGCGTATCTTAATGGGGTTTCATGTATAGAGACTAATTTCTCTCACTCCGATTTATCCAAGGTTAATTTTGCACAATCTAATCTCAATAGGGTCAATTTTGAAGGAGCGAATCTAACAGAGACTATCTGCATGTATGCGGAAATGTTAGACTGCAATCTTATGAATTGCGACTTGACTAAGACAAATTTGATGTGGGCAAATCTGCAAAACTCCAATTTAACAAATTGCAAAATGTTCAAGACAATTCTCGTCGAGGCCACTTTGAAGAACGCAAAATTACCAACTATCGATAAAAAGGGAGCATATCTAAAGTATGCTAAGCTAGAAGGAACGTCATGGAAGGTTGAAGATAATAATGCTTCTCATCATTAGCATAGCAGAGGTTTGTGTATTAAAATATCCTCCCATACAAGGTATTATTAACTTGTTATTGTTCACATTATTACATGCCCCGTGCTTTCAAATAAATCGATAGATGTAGTAAATTTAAATAAATCAATACCTTCATCAGCGCCTTCGGCAGTAGATACGGTAACAACAACAACGAATGCATCATTATCAGTCAAGGTTTGAGACACTATGACTCAAAGTAGTTAACAAAGGTTTTTATGAATTACTACCAAACTTATAGACTGATAGCGTACTGCCTTCCAAATCGATTTGAGTGATTCATGTAACTAACTGAAGCATATTAAATTGTCACGGACCAAGTCCATCGTTATATCAGATACTCTATATTCTTGACTGTATAGGAAGTACAATCAATTAGTCAATTAGTCAATCATAACAAAGAAGCGTTAGCTTTTTCTCCAATATGATCACCTAAAGAACAGTCATAGAGTTTTAAGAGCTCACAAACTGGAATACCATTCATATTAACAGGAACACATCTTTGGTATAATTGGTCGAAAGGAAAATAATATTCACGAGCTTAATAATTGGAGGTGATAAAATTTATCTTTTATTGCACAAAGCAAGATATTTTGGTTTCAGATCTTCTTGTTAGGTTGAATGTAGTTACATACTTGACATGAAGTATAAGTATCGCCATCTAGGTGGTTGAAATGTACGCCACAAGATAGGCATGTATGATGCATCTCATCAAAACCATCTGAAGCGAAAAAGCTAAAACTTTCAAGCTGCTGACTCTTGCACTTGATACATCGGCAACCACATATCATTTAAAATTTTTTGGAATTAATCGTAATATAAAACTTGATTGTGCATATATTACTCTAGAGGTCTTTGTCATATGATGGAAAAGAACTGTCTTATTATTAGACTTAGATGAGGAGCATATTGTATATATCTACATGCAAAGATATGGAGACTCGAGAAAAGGTTGGATAAAATAGAATAGATTAGAGGTGCATGTCTTACATGCACCTACTTATTTACTAATGCTGTAAGCTCGTCTATCCTCTTCTCATTGCATTTGCTTATTACACCGTATAATCATTTATCTGGAAATCATTCTATTAAATTATGAATGAATAATGTTGGACATGATTCCTTCTCCATGCATTCCATATTCACACGCAAATCAGCATTTCTTATTACATCTTCTGTAATTATTTTGGATTTTTGATTGCCAATATCTACTCCACATTCTTTCATTACTGAAATTGCTAATTGATTAAGCTCTCCTGATGGCCTGGTTCCGGCACTTGATGCCACATAACCTATTTGAGAGTACTTTCAAAAGAAACATTTTATACACATGCAGATTTTGAGGGGGAAATTTAGAGAATTAAAATTGTCATGTTATTATCAAACTATGGGAACTTTTATCCCTCGTAAAAATTTGACAATTAAGGAAATTGTTAAAAATATGGTATAAAAAGAAAGTGAAATTCCTAGAAAAGACATTGATAGAAACGTTAAAAATATGAATACTAAAATAACTGATAAATATTCTATGTCTGGTACTCAAGAGTTAAAATTACAGGATTTAAAATAATTACTGTCATAGAGAATTATAAGAATTATATACTAAGCCTAATTGTAACTGCAATTGGCAAGTATGGAGATGTAAGTATTATCCGAAACTTGATTCGTGGGATAGTAGGATTTCTACTTGGATATGCTTTGAAGAAAATAGCAAAAGTACTTACAGTTATAATTGGTGTATTTTTTACTGCAATATTGTATTTTGAGTCAAATGGAATAATGAATATAAACTGGGATAAATTGCAAGGCATAACGCAAACCACAATATCATCACTAACAGGATTAATTAGTACGGCTGACATACAACAAAGCAAAATAATAGTTTCTGACTGAACAGTAGGTTTATTCGTAAAATGCTGGCATTATGGGGATCTGTTTATAAGAGAAGACTTTGTTCTAGACCTGTATTTTAACCAGAACAAGACCTACCACGAAATAGCAAAAATAGCAAGAATGTCGCCTCGTGATATTAAACCTATTGTAGACAAGGCATATCAGGAAAAAGAGCGACAAGAACACAGATCCTTGTCCACACAAGCTTATGATCTGTTTTCAAAGGGTAAGAAACTAGTAGAAGTAGCCATTATGTTAAATATCAAAGAAATTCAGGTAACCGAATACTATTCAGAGTATTTGAGACTAACTAACCTTGATGCTCTTATCAGATTTATCAAGAAATCAAACACGATATCTGGTAGCAAGGGAAGCTATAGCATTATACATAGCCAAACCTGGCGAAACATGGTGGAAAATTAAGAACGAAGAATACAACTATATACGATAGGTCCAACATGAAAGACCCGAAACTTGTCTAACACAGAGAAATGTAATCTTGAATGGAATCGGATAAACACGTTTTCATGAGCTGATACTATTATTTTGATATACATTATGACATATTTTTTGAAATTTTTATTTGATGTGGCAATAAATCTGCACCAAGGTATTCTTTTTCTATTCAGAAAGTTTGTAATGATATTTAGTTATGCCTCCAAAACCGCAATCTACTTCCAATAATGTTAAGGAAGAACCAAGAATCCTGATGATTGGTAACGTTAATCATGTTGCAGCTCTGACACTGAAGTATTTTTACTATCGGGCCATATTGTTATCTATCCCAATATGACTCCAAATTCCTTTCTCTAGGTATTTTCTCAATTCTGAAATCTCCATCACTAACCTATTATAGGATTGGAGTCAGATTCCATAATTGCTAAATAGATGAAAAACTTTAAAAGCACACAGTTTGTAAATAGTGTTAGAGTCCTTTTTTAGTAGTGATTTCATTGCGGAAAAGGACGGTTCCAAGTTGGAACTACCAACGGAAGAACGTAGTAATATTCTTGATTCTTTGATGGACAACCAGAAATCGAGGAAATTCTTCCATAATAAAATAAGAATGAACAAGCATTTCTCTCCAACGATAAAAAAAGGAAATTAAGATATTTATGAATTAGATTATTATACATTTCATCTACTCTTTAATTCTTCATATATTTTGCTTACCAACTCCTTCTTCCAATTGGTTTTGCAATAAAGCAATCAGTTCCATAGTTGTAAACAAATCCCGTAGAGCAAGACAAGGCACATGATATGCTTTGATAAATCTGTTTAGTAACAACGAGTGACTTTTCCAAATATGATTACAAAGGTGTTATCATATGGATATATATGGTATTTAACACCATTATACACCATAGTTTATATGATCGTAATGATCATGAATCTACATGTCTTCACGAAAAGAACAAAGAGCAGGACAAGGAGAAACAGAATATAATACAGATACAACTACTTCAACTTCAACAGAACAACATGCTCAATATCGACAAACAGTCAACAGAGCATTAGATGAGACTAAAGACAATATTAGAAAGTCTACAGATGAGGCAAGAAAAGAGATTCCTCGTTATACACAGGCAGTTAATGAATATCAAGAGCAAACTATTCAGGCAGCAAGAGAGATAGCAGATAATTACATAGAATCACAAAAACAGATTATCAATTCACTTCAATCCGCATGTTTACCACAAATAGAGCAAGTAAATAGAATGTTTACCGCAAGTTGGGTATCTCCAAGACATATAGTTGACAACTATTCACGAGTCGTTAGCAGCGTAGCAGATAATACAATAGCAGTTACCAGACTCGTAAACAACGCCATATTTGCAAATCTAGAAGCATTCAAGACATCTATACAAAATGCAAGAGATAATGTAAAAGAGTTCTCGAGAATAGGTGTTAACAGCACAAAAACATTTGAGCAAGTATCAAGAGATACTACTGCTGCAACGACGACTTACTCCCATTAGAGAAAACCTAACTATTTCTTTTTATTAGTCTTGACTTCTATCGATAGTAGCCTTATATGCATAATAGACGATGAACTGCTATTAGCTATATGACCGAAACTATTTGCAGGTCATGTGGTTCAGAAGAACTCTATATTGCAAAGCTATGCAGGCTGTGCAACCAAACACTATATCTGACTTGCAACAGTTGTGGATATATATCTGATGAAAAAGTCCATGTGGATTGTAGGAATGCAGAATTCTACCTGCTAACAACTAATTAATCATCAAGGTTACTTACTATCATGATGATGCTACAGATTGTCTTACCTTCATGTTTGTTAATCATGGTGGAAGTAAGAATATTTCCGTCTCTTCTCTTATTCTTTCTTAAACCCTTGCTCCCATTTGGGGGTAAAGCGAATAACTCCCCAAAGTGGGGAGTAACTTCCAATTTCAAAGTAGGTTTCACGACAACTTGTAGTAGATAGAGTTTTTTTACCGACCGTCGGAGTAAAAAGATTCTAATGCCATTAAGCAAATTCAGAATTATAGGGATAATAATTGCGATTACACTTTGAATATGAAGATCTTACCTGTCACGTTTACTGCAAAGAGTAGTAAAGCAATGCTATCACATCTTAGATCATTATTGGAGGAAGGATATATTATGATTCACCCAAAATTCGAATACTCTCCTAATACGGCTTCTGCCCCATGTAGTTGCCCGGTGGGCTGTAGCGGCACACCTGAATGCTGAATGCAAGACCACCGGGGGGTGGCTGGCCATTGGGGGGTGCGGTCCCACAACCGACCTGTGTCGTGTCCCGTCAGACCGTCTGTGTGTAATGACCGCTCGGAGACCAATTCTCCGGCGTCAATACGCCACCGTGATTATCCTTCTTTCGTTGATACAGAGCTGCACACCCTGGGCAACGTCCGTATTATAACCTGCAATATTCGCACCGACGGTGCCTCTGTTGGGGTCGTGGGCGAACTCGCCTGTCGCCGCCAGATGCTCAGCCCAAGTCTTGGCCCGGGCAGTGAGATCGTCGCTCCAAACGAGCGCCGGGACTCCAACGGCAGCTCGCTCGCTGTTGTGCATAGACAGGATGATATCAGTATCCGTACTCGGCTGTTGTGCATTTCCAGTGGCAGCAAATAGAGTCAAAATCAGAATCCCCGCTACCGCTACGGATGTAAACATAGATACTATGAATTTCTGACAGTTGCATTTATCGCATAAATAGATCAACTACCTAATAGAAAAGTGATTATGAAAACAAATACGATCATAATGAGAAAAATTAGCCTAGCTTTACTTTCCTTGTCGTTACTTATTGCATTGATAGCATTGCCAATGAACATGGCCAACCACATAGCAATACCAGATGCATATGCTCAAACAAATGCTGCTATGTTGAATGCATTAGCAGTTAATTATAGCAATATTGCAAGTAATGCAGCCGCATCCAACATCACTATAGCCAATACCAGTACTTCTTCTACTGCTAGTAATACTATTGAAGGATTACAAATCAAAAGAGATGTCAATTACTTTGACAGTAGTTCTGGTTACCTAGTATATCCATCGGCTATTACTGGCAAAAAGCTTCCAACTGTAATAATGATTCATGAAAACAGGGGATTAAATGACTACATCAAGAGTATGGCAAATACATTGGCAAGAGAAGGATATCTAGTATTAGCAGTTGATCTGTTCAAGGGACAAGTTGCCCAAACAAATCAACAAGCTCAGCAGTTAACAAGTTCTGTGAGAAGTAACCCTGCGACAACAACTTCTAACCTACAAGCAGCAGTAAACTATGTAAGCTCCCTTCCTTTCGTTGATAGCTCTAAAATAGCTTCTATTGGTTGGTGTTTTGGTGGAGGACAATCATTGCAACTAGCTTTGCATAGCGAACAACATCCATTAGTAGCAACCATATTATACTATGGAACTCCATTGGTCACAGACAAACAACAACTCTCAAAGATAAAATGGCCTGTTCTTGGAATATTTGGGGACCATGACCAAGTTAATCCCTTACCACTGATAAATTCATTCAAAGCGGCATTAGATGCAGACGGGATTACAAACCAAATCCAAATATACAAAGGATTAGGACATGCATTTGCAAATCCTTCTGGAGC
>JBEVTH010000126.1:0-7242 GCA_041156085.1 Candidatus Nitrososphaera maunauluensis | reverse complement strand
AGAGAAATAGAAGAAGGAGTTACTTTAGGCAGTACAGAAGTTATTTTAGGTCCATCAAGAATACAAGAATTATTCATTGATTTAGTAAAATCAGCTAAACAAGAAATACTATTAATACTTCCTACAACTAACTCATTTCTTCGCGAACATAAATTAGGAATAATACAATTGTTGAAACAAGTAGCATCAATATCAGAATATAATGTAAATGTCAGAATTCTAACTCCAACTAATGACGCTATTGAAAAAATATTAAAAAATATGACGTTAACAACAACAGCAACAGCAACAGCAGCTGCTGCTGCAGAGGAGCAAAAAAAAGAAAACGAAAAGTTTGGTATACGGCGTATTGATCTAGCAACTGAATTTGCAGTCAGCACAGTCACAATAGCTGTAGCTGATAGACAAATATCATTAGCAATAGAAAAAAAAGATGATACTAAGGAAAATTTTATAGATGCAATAGGATTGGCAACTTATTCTACAAGTAAACCAACTGTGTCATCGTATGTTTCAATCTTTGAGAACCTTTGGGCTCAAACCGAATTATATCGTCAAGTTAAAGAATCAAACCGACAAATTGCATTAGCAAATGAACAGCTAAAAAGGACAGACGAAATGCAAAAGGAGTTCATTAATATGGCAAGTCATGAACTTAGAACACCCACTCAAGCTATACTATCATATTCTGAGCTATTGCAAAAACATCCAGAAAAAAGAGAGGAAATGATACAAGCAATGTCTAGAAACGCATCTAGACTTCAAAAACTTACAGATGATATACTAGATGTTACAAGAATTGAAAGTCAGACATTAAGACTTAAGATTGAGCCGTTGAACCTTGAAGAATTGATATCAAACATTGTAGAGGATTATAGAACTCAGATTGAAAAGAACAATGATAATGTAAAGCTATTCTATGAGCCTAAAACAAATGACTATAGTAATATTATTATTGTAGAAGCAGATAGAGCAAGACTAATTCAGGTTATTTCCAACCTGTTAAGTAATGCTCTAAAGTTTACTAAGAAACTAGGAGGAGGAGGAGAGATATATATCACTGCTGAGAAAGAGAAGAGGGAGAAAAATGGAAACAAAGCACAAGAAGTTATCATTACTATAAAAGACAATGGTAAAGGGATAGATCCTGAAATATTGCCAAGGCTATTTACTAAGTTTGCGACAAAATCAGAAACAGGCACGGGACTAGGGCTGTTTATTTGCAAACGCATTATCGAAGTTCATGGTGGTAGAATATGGGCTTGGAATAATAATAATAATGATGATGATGATGATGATGATGATGATGGAACAGAACAAGGAGCCGTATTTGCATTTAGTCTTCCACTTAGCAAAAAACAAGAACAACAGCCTACCTTGACCTCGGATAAAAAAACATAGGAGTGAATTAGTAACATCAATGAAAAAAAACAATAATAAAATATTGCTTGTAGATAATGAACCTGACATCGCTTTAGCTTTCAAGATTGGATTAGAAGATAATGGATTTGTAGTGGATGCATTTAACGATCCTTTGGAAGCGTTATCAAGTTTTAAAGATGATTTCTACGATTTATTACTTCTTGACATTAAAATGCCGAACATGAATGGAATTGAATTTTATCAACAGATGAAGGAAATTGATAAAAAAGTAAAAATCTGCTTTATTACAGCTTCTGAAATGCATTATTACGAAGAGATTAGAAATGAAATATTTCCAATACTAGGTGTAAGACGCCTTATTAGAAAACCAATTAAAATGGACGATTTAGTAGAAGATCTCAGGGAAGAATTAAAATCAATCGATTATAACACCAACACCAACAATAAGTATAACTAGTTATGTTGGAACTAGTTATAGTATATGGTCACTCTAGAATATGTTATTCGTCTCAAAAAAGATATCACAGACGCGGACGGCGATAAGTATGATTGAAAATAACGATCTTTTGATAGTAAAGGATCCTACATTTAGTCCATTCCTACACATCAAACATCAGAAGATACGAATTGAAGAGACTATGATGGGATACCAATGAATATCAATAGAAGAATACTACTTATTGTAGACGATGAACCAGATATCACGTTACCTTTTAGTGTGGGTTTAGAAGATAATGGATTTGTAGTGGATGCATTTAACGATCCGCTATTAGCATTGGAATCTTTCAAGGAGCGAAAGAAATCATATGCTTTAGCACTTCTTGACATTAAAATGCCAAAGATGGATGGCTTTGAATTATACAATGAAATAAGAAAAGTAGATAATAAAGTCAAGGTGTGTTTTGTTACAGCATTTGATATACAAAAAGAAGATGAGGAGGATTGGAAAGCCGTAACAACATTAAATCAAAAACCTGCTTTTATTCGAAAACCAATTTCAATAGATGAGTTGGTAAAAAGAGTGAAGGCAGAACTACCAGATTCATAGTTAGTCAAGATAATTACACTATGTATGTGATTGTGAATTGAGAAATCTGTACATTAGAAAACATCTAGGGACTGTCCATATCAGTTACATAGAGTATAAATAAATCCTTTAATCTTGTCTCCTATTTTAATAAACCCATGTTTTTCTATACTATGTTTAGCATTATGTCTCAATATTTCTTCTTCAGTCTCTCCTGTGACTATGTAGTCACACTCGCATCCTATTTCACGACATGATAGTAATTTCTTCATAACAGATGTAGTATTCGTACTCACTAATGTAATTTAATAAAACTCAATCCTAATTTATACAAAGGGATTATGATTAGGAAAAGTTAAACTACAAGCTTTTGATTCATGAGGTGAAACAGTGCTACTATTTGTAATTGACTTCACCATAACTACCACTACTCTCAATTACATCTTTAAGATGTAATATATTACTACTGGCATTGTATCATATAGACTGGTTATATCAACAGTAGTTTATCAATTATCAGTATTTAGAGTGCCTCTCCTCTATTTTTTTATTGTACAGTACTGTAAAGTAACATATGAACAACAAAAGGGCATTATTCAGAATTGTTGGGATGTATTGTGCAAGCTGCAAGCCAATTGTAGAGAAGCAACTCAAGAATGAGAAAGGAATAAAGAAAATTGACATTAATTATGTGACAGACAGCATCGCAGTCGATTTTGATCCATCGATTCTAGTAGAACAGCAAATAAAGAATAAACTAGAGAATTCAGGATACAAGTTTGTTAGAGTAGCAAGATAAAAACTTCATTTAGCTGGTATGATCTTCATACCTGCTGTTGATAGATCAGATATAGCATCTGAACCACCATAGTTAGTGTTCGTTACCAATACTGTCTCAAGGATACTAAATCTCGAACACATCTGAACTTCCCGTTGATCCTTGTCGTTTCGGATTTACTGTATCGATATTTCTTGCAAGTTCAGCTAGTTTTGGGTTTGTAAGAAGACGGTTAATTTCGTTCAGTTCTGAAGCAGACCTAATAACTACGCCTCTCTTTTTAGTAGCTGAGCCAGAGGCGTCAACTGGATTAATTTCAATAGCGACAGATGCTGAGCTTACTTTGTATGAAGGTAGCTTTAACAGGAATACTCCACTGACACTAGTAGCCATTCTCTCCCAATCCTTAGCATCTTTAATAAATTGGAATAATTTTTCATCTAGAGTCATTTGCACTGAAAATACTAAAGGAATCATCAGTTATTTATCCTTATTTTTCTCAATATCAAAATATATTCTTTCATTCTTGATTATCTGGAATCAGATTTATCTCAAGATAGTTCATATTATAAACGTCTCATTATCACTTCGGTTTTATCCTTTGCTAGTAATGATATGAAGTGAAATGATATGAAATTATCTATGGCGATGGTGCCTTTTTTTCTTCAATGGTAACCCAAAAAAGTAATAGGTTGAAAAAAAATAATAGTAACGACAACGAAGCAAAAAAAAGAAAGTTGAAGCTGAACGACATATATGAAAAATACAAGGTTATTATTGACTTAAGAATGAGTGAGATAGCAAATCCAGACTTTATGAAGAAACTACAGAATATTATAAGTTCAGTGTCAACTCACCAGAGTAGCATATATTCATGGAAGATTTTTGACTTTATTGGGTTTATAAGTCCATATACCTAAATATTAAAGATTTAGTTAACAATAAAAAAACTATCGTATAGATAGAAGAAAAAGATCACCAGGTTCAAAGACAAACAAACAATGCCTTAATATGATTCTAGTTGATACGCATTTCCGGGAGCTATCCTTATAATTTAATATGTAATAAGAGGCATATTGAAAAAAGAAAATATCCATAATGCTAAAGAGATAAAAGTAAATGAAAATTATTTCACAGGTAATGTGATAATTAGAGAGATTCTAGGGCAAACGAATTCTGCTGAACAGGAAATGTATCACGTAACATTTCAAAGCGGCGCTCTAACAACACTACATTTTCATGAATCTGATCAAATACTCATAGCTACAAAAGGAAAAGGAGTTGTAGGCTTAATAAATGGAACTGGTGTAACCAAATTTGAAATCAATGATGATGATATAATATTTTTTGAAAACGAAGGAGATACAGTATGTATACCAGCCAACAAATTACATTTTCATGGAGCCATAAAGAGAGGAGAAAACTTTTCACATATTGCTATAAGAAAAATACATAAAGTAAATGGCACGGCTGAAACTGTCAGAAGAGCGGAAAACAAATGGGAATATGACTTAATATCGGAAGAAACAGGAAATAAAGATCCACAAGAAATAAAAAAAATAGCAGCAGATATAGCAAGAAAGCTGCAAAATGCCATCTCAAAGAAACTAAGACTTTTACGATCCGAGGAATAAATGACTCCCCAAGATGACAAGAACATCAACGCAGATGTGTGATTCATACTCTGCAATCATATGGGGTAAACTGATAAACGAAATAGAGTATAAAAAAACTATACCCTGCATTATGATAAAATGACTATATCTTTGATGTAAATCCGTTAATAAATACTATCATACAAGGGAGTCTAGTATTATGAAATAATTGGGGTCTAAAACTACGAACTGGATCTCTAGGTTTCCGATGACCTTTATAGAGAGAACTTCGCACTGCTGTTTCAGTGAGGTGCAATTCTAAAGGACTATATAACAACAGATCGTATCATATATAAGGTTCAAAATCGCCTGAGGCAGTTATAGTATGAATTACAATAAACTAACACCAGAAGAAGAAAGAGTCATTGTAGGTAAAGCAACTGAAGTTCCTTTCACAGGTAAGTATGACAATTTTTACGAAGATGGGACATTTATTTGTCAAAGATGTAATGCGCCTCTCTTTTCATCAAAAAACAAGTTTGATGCAGGATGTGGATGGCCAAGCTTTGATGAAAATTTCCCAAATGCAGTAGAGCGTGTACCTGATCCTGATGGAATGAGAACAGAGATACAATGTGCAAACTGTGGTGCACATTTAGGACACGAATTTCTCGGAGAGCATTTGACATATAAAAACGCTCGGGAATGTGTCAATTCATTATCTCTACGTTTTATCCCAGATGGAAAGGAGTTACCGACAACAATACATGAATAACAAGACTGAAATCGCAACACTTGCCAATGGATGTTTCTGGTGTACGGAGGCAACTTTTAGAAGGCTCAAAGGTGTTAAATCTGTTCTACCAGGATATGCAGGAGGAACAGTAAAAAATCCTTCTTATGACCAAGTATGTGCGGGAAAAACCGGGCACGCAGAATCAACTCAAATAGAATTCGATCCGACAGTCATATCTTTTGAAAAAATTCTCGATATTTTTTGGCATACACATAATCCAACCACTCTTAATAGACAAGGTAACGATGTTGGCACACAATACCGATCTGCAATCTTTTATCATGACGAAAAGCAAAAAGAGATTGCTGAGAAATCAAAAAAAGAGATTGAACAAGAAGGTGTTTACAAAGATTCTATTGTAACAGAAATCACACCTTTTAAGAATTTTTATCTTGCAGAGGGTTATCACAAGGATTACTATGAAAAACATCAAGACGCTCCCTATTGTAATTTCGTCATCGAACCCAAAATCCACAAACTGCTTCAGCAGTATGGAAATGATGTAAAAGATGAATATAGGTAGATATTATCAACAATATGTTATTGATGAACACCGTAAAACATTTTCGGTTATTTTTGGGCGTTAAAAGTCCATGCAGAAAAGATCCTGGATGCATAAAGAGTTGTCAAATGGAATATTTTGTCTTCAGTAGCTTGACTTAATGTTTTATTATTTGCCTACGTCATCTATACTTATTTTCACTACTCTAAGATGGAACAGAGCTGCTGCTATAAGTGGCTTAAATAATGACTATAAAATACCATTCTACTGTTGCAATACACACCCAGATATAGAGAATGCTCACCTAAAGTCGATAGAACATCACTGTCCTGAAGTTCATAAGGCAGAGATCCTGCAATTATAAAGATCAGAAGACGTAGAATCAGAATAGACATCTATGTAAAGGTTCAAGGTGACTACATGAGCTAGCCTTGTACCATAAAATATTCCTATCAGCGACCACAAGACAAGGCCTTCTCGTGATGTGGTTGAAATTTACATGTTTCTCGGGACCATAAGCCAATTTGCCAAAACGTCACTATGAAAGGTGGTGATAAGAAAAAAGATGATGATCATAATAATAACAATAACACAACAAAAGCAACTGCCATAGAATACTACTACAATAACAAGGAAATTGAAGCATTCATAGAAAGCGACTACATAAACATAAAGGATGGAGAACCACCTCGAACGCTTGAGTTCCTAAAGAACAGGGAAAAAGTGATAGACAAGCCTGACTTTAATGGAAAGCCAACAATAAGTGTGCAGTTCATAGTAGTAAACCCAGATGATCTGCAAAGAAAGGGAACTATCAATGATGCATGTCGCAAAGATATACAACGAACTTCGAAAAGCTACATAGTATTGGAAATTCAGGAGGGGGAGAGGTAAATACACTCGATAAATACCTAAAGGACTAAGTTAAAGGGGTAAAATCAAAGATTACAAGCCAAGAATTTTTTTATTTTATTGAAGGCAGTTCTACAATCATTCCTTCGTGCCAGCTATATTTTGGGTCCATTAACTTGGTTTCAGAAGTGAGTTTACACTCAATATTTTGGTTAAGTATTCATGCAGTCCTCTCAAATATCTTGTGGTTTATAGAAAATGATTCACTAGAATTATGTATTATATTCTGAACTCACTATTCAATATATA
>JBEVTH010000125.1:1564-7325 GCA_041156085.1 Candidatus Nitrososphaera maunauluensis | reverse complement strand
GCATCCAAAGATAGCATTTATGAAGCACTTGAAATCAACATCTTCTACCCAATTATTAAGACATACACTAATAAGTCATTATTTCCCCTTTACCTGTTCTATGGCCCTCTTGTCGCTTCCCAAAATTGGATCTTGGAAATTAGACGACCTTGTTAAGGATCCGACTGAAAAAGAATTTCAAGATTTTCTGGAATCCATTACAACCAAAGTAGCACAACTTGAAAGGAGGCGAGGAGAACTTAGTAACAGTATTTCAGAAGTAGAATTCGAAAATTTTGTTCATTCAATTGAAGAAATATCAGAAAAGGTCAGTATGGCTAGTGGTTATGCACATTTGAGCTATGCAGCTGATACGTCTTCAAATGAACGGGCTGCACTTCAAACAAGAATGGCAACATTCGGATCCAATATTGCCAACAGACTTCTGTTCTTTGACTTATGGTACAAAAAAGAACTTGACGAAGAAAATGCACAACGTTTGATAGAGGCCGTATCTCCTGTCTACCGAGAACATCTTAAACATCTACGGCTACTTGCGAAGTATACCTTAACAGAACCTGAAGAGAGGATCATTAATACCCTCGAAGTTACAGGGACGGATGCTCTTATCAAGATCTATGATAGAATGACTAGTGGTTTTGAATATGTCGTGAAACTTAAAAGAGGCAGGAAGTCAATCACAAAGACATTCACTAATACGGAAAAATTGCTCACTCTTACACGTAGTATAAAGGCGGCGGAAAGAGAAGCGGCATACAAATCTCTTTTAGAAGTTTACAAGAAAAATAGTGGTGTATTAGGTGAAATTTATCAGAACCGTATAATTGAATGGCGTGATGAATGCTTAAACATGCGTGGATTCAAATCACCAATTTCAGTCACAAACACACAGAATAACTTAGACGATACAACTGTGGATACTCTTCTCGGTGTATGTAAACGTAATTCGACAGTTTTCCAAGAATATTTTAAACAAAAGGCAAAAATGCTTGGTGTGAAGAAATTGCAGAGATACCATCTATATGCTCCTTTAACAATAAAAGCATCTCATCAGAAGAGGTTTACCTATGGCGAAGCGGTTGATACGGTACTACAAACGTTTGAAGATTTTGATCCGAAATTCAGAGAATTAGCTGAGAAAATTTTTAATGAGCAGCATATAGATTCTGAAATAAGAAAGAGTAAGATAGGTGGTGCTTTCTGTTCTTCGATATCGCCAAAAATCACTCCATATGTATTATTGAATTTTGATGGTAAATCTAGAGACGTCTCTACTATTGCCCATGAATTTGGACATGCAATTCACAGTATGACGGCATCTGATAAACCACTGACTGTCTGGCATGCCCCCCTCCCATTAGCTGAGACAGCATCAGTATTTGCAGAAATGCTACTCAATGATAAGCTGTCTGAAAGGTTAACTAAGGTAGAACGAAGGATAATACTTGCACAACAAATAGATGATCTGTATGCAACTATAATGCGACAAGCATACTTTACTCTCTTTGAAATTAATGCACATCGAGTTGTGGCCGAACAGAATGCTACGATAGATATGCTTTCGGAGTTATATCTCAACAATCTGAAAGAACAGTTTGGAGATTCTGTAAATATTACTGATGACTTTCAATGGGAATGGCTTTACATACCGCATTTTTATCATACTCCATTCTATTGCTATGCATATTCATTTGGAAATTTATTGGTTGTCTCGCTATACCAGCAGTACAAGTCAGAAGGAAAGTCATTTATTCCAAAATATCTTAATATATTATCTGCAGGAGGTTCGCAAAAGCCCGAATACTTGCTTAAGGAGTCTGGGATTGACATCTCAAAGGACGAATTCTGGCAACAAGGATTTGATCTAGTTGCTACCAAGATACAAGAGCTAAAGAAGATGAATTAATAGACCAATGCATAGGCTATTAAGATCTTGATGAACAATAATTTTATTTAAACAGCAAGTCACTTGCTTTAAGAATGATCTTTTTGTCAAGCCTGATGCAGCTAATCTGTAATTTTTGTTTTGCAAAGAACGGGTGAGACATCTTATAAAATAACAGGTATGCATTACTGGGCTAGCAGCAATAGTCTATCTATAATTTGCAAATAGCAATGCTGTTTCCCCTCCTGTATAATATTCATGCTTTATAGAAATTAGAATCTCACATAACTTATCAGCTGCAATTTCTAAATTTTGTTTAAGATTCATAGATTCAAACAATCTTAATGAGTCGTCCAAATATATCTAAGCAGATAATAATCGATTTATGCGACAACACATCTGTTGATACGGCAAGTTGTTATTGTTATTTACTACTACCACCAATGTTTGCTATCTAGGTTATTTGTTGGAGTCCAATCATCCAAAGTTTTCTCTTCTCTTCTTTTATTTATTGTAACCATTTTATATATGGACTAATTGAGGAACAGTTAAACATTGTTTGGCAAAGATAAGAATAAGGAAGAAGAAGAGGAAATTAAACGGAGGCAGGTCAAACGCTTTTACCTTTTATTAACTACGTTAATGAATGAATTATTTGAATATGCACCAAAATCAGGACACATGAAGATGCCCTATAATGTATCGTTTGGATTGATTCATGATAAAAGAGATTCAATACTTCTAAAAGGGACTGATCAAAATACAGGCAAAATATTTTACCTTTATAACACACGAATAATCGGGCAGATGTTCGAGGGAAGAAGAGAACAAATGCTAAATGATAACACAACAAACACGCTGTTTAGTTGGATTGGAGATGTATGTTCATTATACATAAGACCTTTTGTATATGAACATGTTGTTAATACACAACACAGGGGACAAGGAGCAGCAGAAAGGACTACAAGGCAAATTGTTAGAGGATTTATGGATAAGCTGCTTAATGAGCCTGAACTAAAGTATGTATTAGATAATATTAGAGAAGCAGACAATGATAAATCATCATAGCTTGCCGAATTTCAATGGGCATATACATTATTGTTCTTAGTTTCAACGCAATATCTCACCTTAATATGGAGCGCTCTACAAGGAAATGCGAGTAAAAGCTACAGTTAGAATTTCGTTATTATCGTATATAGTCGAGAAGATTTGAAATTAAATAAACTGCCAACAAGTAGGCTCCTCAATCTTAGAGACAAAAATTCAGGAAATAGTTATTATCTTTGATTAGGGAAGATTAAAATTTAAAGCTAACTATAGTGTGACATTAAAAAGACTAGAAGAACTATAGCATATTACAAGCAACAGAAAGACATAACACACTTGAGCGATTCAGTGATAAACCATTTTTGATTTGGTACGAAGAGGAAGACATAAACACAAAAGGAGATTGCTGCTTTAATCATATTATTCAATGGTTTACCTACTAATATAATATTCAATTGTAATTAAAAAAACAAACGATCATATTTTGTACAAGTTTGAAATAACTAAGCTCGTGAATAATGAGATAAGATATGCCTTAGAATATCATGAGGCAACAAAACATTCGGAAATTAGCATACAGACTTCAGGTCACTACTTAGACTGGGATAATAAACCTCAGCCTTTTAAGATCTATACTAAACTACCGTCAATACCCCTTCCACAGGATTTTTGTAAACCTAGTCTTGATGCGATCACCTCTATAAGTAAAATTAAGTCAATAACTGAGTCTACTGCAAGAACAGCAGCATCCACCGTAGTAGATATTAAGAAACTAGCAGAGATCTTATTCTTTTCTGCGGGCATTACAAGAGAAATGAACTATCCTTATGGTACATATTATATGCGTGCTGCGTCTGCTACAGGCGCTTTATATCCTATTGAACTATATGTTGTATGTCAGGATATACCTGGCTTAGGGGCTGGAGTATACCACTTTTGTCCAGGAGACTTTACACTTACTGAGCTTCGTAAAGGTGATTATAGAGGTAAACTGTCTGCTGCAGCGGGGGGGAGCAAGAGTATAATGGCCTCACCAATTATAATTATTTTTAGTTCAATTGCATGGAGAAACGCTTGGAAATACCAAGCTCGTTCATATCGTCACTGGTTTTGGGATTCTGGAGTTATAGCCGCTAACCTTCTTGGAACAACGGTTTCCAATAATATCAGGTCGTTTCTAATTGTGGGTTTTGTTGATGATATAGTAAATCGCATGCTGCTGTTAGATGATAAAAGAGAAGTTGCCATAGCAATGGCTGCCATTGGTATAGGTTTATCAAAAAATCAGGTTGGATCAAATTTTAAAGAAATTATTAATTCTTCATCATTACCCTCCCCAGAAGTTTTACCATTATCGAAAAAAACTGAGGTTGAATATCCAGAAATATGGCGAATGCATCAGGCTTCGAGCCTTTCTAATACAGAAGAGGTCAAACAATGGTCTAATAGTACAAGTAGTTTTAAAAAACAAGATCGAACAAATAGGACAGAAATCCTGAATTCCCAACCACTGCAGTATGAAGAGCGATCATCATCATTTCAACCTGGTTTAGGAGACGTCATTTTATTGCGTGGTTCTTCTCGTAGATTTGCTAGAAAGCCTATTTCGTTCATGCAGCTATCCACTATACTTCACGCTTCAACAAGAGGCATTCCTCTTGATTTTCTTCGAGATGGAGATAGAACAGCAATAGATATTTATATGATAGTCAACGATGTCGAAGGTCTTGAACGAGGATCTTATTTTTTCAACCGCTCTGCTGATTTGCTAGAACAAGTCAAAAGAAATGTAACAAGGAACATGTCTGGTTACCTTTGTCTAGGACAGAATCTTTTTAGCGATGCTAGCATAGTGTTCTTTTTAATGACTGATTTGTTCGATGTTTTAAGCACTTATGGTAATAGGGGTTATAGAGCAGCGCAATTCGAAGCTGGTATTGTAGCTGGGAAAATTTACTTATCCTCTTATGCTCAGCAATTAGGGGCATCAGGTTCAACGTTTTTCGATGATGCAGTCAGTGAATTTTTCTCTCCTCACGCCAAAGACAAAAGTACAATGATTGCTGTCGGTGTAGGCATTCCAGGATACAAAGCTCGTCCGGGAAAAATCCTAGCAGGAACATTATCTAGGAGCCAAATCATAAAAGAAACTTTCTAAACCACCAGCACAGAATTCATGTTTTAACTGTTGTTCTGGAGCATACATATATTGATACGCATTTGGATTTATTAAATGACTTAGAATGTAGTAATATTGATGAATATATTTCCAAAACAACGATAGCAGTTACCACGATTCAAACAATCAAACGGAAATTGATATTCCTATGTGTATACGAACTGATTCTTATGTTGTATATTATTATTTGAATTCAGCTAAATTCACCTGCTTTGTATATGCGTATGTATCTGCGTATTGTAAGATTTCGTTAAATAGAGTCATCTCTTCCCTGCATGTTAAGCAGCAAAACATCTATCCAGGATTCCCCGTAGTCACTATAAATGTCAGCATCATTTCTCTCAATAGGCCACTGTGAAAAGGCGACCGTTGATAGGGTTCCATGAAGAAGGTACACATATTGTTGATGCTATGACAGGAGAGATATTGTTGAAAGAATAGGCAAATCTTGCAGTACTATTTAAGGAAATGCTATATGTAAAATCACTAATAATAGCAAGGATCCAAAGAAAATAGTAATGTTACATTCGCCTTAAATTTAATAACTGTGAATTCATATCAGAAATGTATAGTAAGAAAACATTCCCTATCATCTTAGCTGTGGGAGTATTAGCTGGATTATTAATTACATCCACAATACTAACACCAAA
>JBEVTH010000125.1:0-1464 GCA_041156085.1 Candidatus Nitrososphaera maunauluensis | reverse complement strand
TAGCTGTGGGAGTATTAGCTGGATTATTAATTACATCCACAATACTAACACCAAATAAGGCGCTCGCAAAACATCATCTAAAATTCCAGAAGAACGATAAGGATGGATCAGCATCAGCAGCCGCATCTGCAGCAGCAGCGGGTGGATCAGCATCAGCAGCCGCATCTGCAGCAGCAGCGGGTGGATCAGCATCAGCAGCCGCATCTGCAGCAGCAGCGGGTGGATCAGCAGCGGCGTCATCGTCATCGGCAGCAGCAATTGGTTAACCAAATTAACTATTTCTTCTGCACCATTTCTTTTTTGGACTATCGCAAGCTACAAACTATACAAAGTATCCTACTCTGAGGAGCCATCTAAATTTATCAAATACTTACCTCAAGTAAATCCGATGCTTGATTCCATACGAATAAGTGGGAGTCCTACTACTAGTAATGCTACTATTACCTCAGACAATGCAGTAGTAGATAAAATCGTAGGTCTATGCATGCAAGACAGTAAAAAAGACCATCTTTGGCATGAGCCATGAAATAACTTCTTTGCGTTTATGGTTTTGATATTACAACAACAAAAAATGATAAATCAACTAATTAGTTATATGAAGACAGGCTAACAAATATTCTAATGATACTAATAACAATCAAACTACTCAATCTAATAATTCTAATATCGCAAATAGAAATAGATATTCGTATGTGTATACGAAGATGATCCTTATGTTGTATATTATTAATTTAAATCCATAGGCAAATTACGAAACTAATTAGTAAAAGCAGCAATAATTACATCAATGTGTATTATCTAGCAAACTTCGCAAGCTGTTTTGTTGCATCTAACGTCTTATCAAGATCTGTACCTATAGGGATAAAGTTATATCCAAATATAATATGATCTATTCCCATCTGTTTTATTCTCTCTATATCACTGCCTGCTTGATCAATTGTTCCAGTTAATGGAAATCTCTTGTCGTGATTTGTTATTGCTGATCGGTTTTTTGAATCAAAATCTATGTTGGGATATGTTAAAAGAATTACACCAAACCTATGTGGATCCTTGTTTGCTTCAGTTGCTATATCTTTTATGGTCTTTATAATATTCTCAAGATATTCAAGTGGTCCACCGATAAGACCTAGCCAACCATTTGAATCATAATTTACAATTCTTGAATATGTATTTGGGCTAAACCCACCAATATAAATTGGGGGATGTGGTTTTTGGATTGGTTTAGGTCCTATTTTTGATGCAGGTATACTGCAAAATTTACCTTTAAACTCTACAACATCATCTATCCATATTCTTTTTAACGCTTGAAGAAATTCATCTGCCCTTTTTCCTTTATCTTTAAACGGAACATTGGATGCTTGGTATTCATCCTTGGACCATCCAATACCGAGTCCACAAATAGCTCTTCCTTCTGATAAAACATCAAGTGTTGCAAATCTTCTTGCCAATACCACAGGATTATGG
>JBEVTH010000124.1:0-7398 GCA_041156085.1 Candidatus Nitrososphaera maunauluensis | reverse complement strand
TAGCTGTCCAAGTTTCGATAAATACTCATTCATGATTACAGCTGTGAGTAGAGCTCATAAGGTTATTTTATCATTGAAGGATGGTGATGATGACCAGAAGACAGATATAAGGTAAAAGAAAATATGCGTAAGTTTGAGAGGCAAGAAAGTTTGTACGTGAATCATACAGATGTAATAGCTACGATAGCTTGGCTTTATAGACTAGTATATAATTGCTCACGTTGTATTTTTAATGTTTAATGGTTCCTCAATAGAGTTATAGATATGTTGGAGATGCACACTGAATAAAAATCTAATAATTGCCATTATTGTCATCATCATTACTTCTGTCATACTATATTATACTATGAACAATATTCTACTTCGCAGGCCTGTCGTTGTTGTTACTGGAATTGATAAATTCGGAATAAAGGAAATCTATCCCACAAAGCCTGGCGGAGAAGAGTGGTTTATGAATATGCAGGATCCAAACAACGATCCAACAACACTTAAGACTCCCAATATGACTCACAACGCTGATGGCTCATGGAAAGTAGCATTTAGTAGCAGCAACCAAGAAATTATTCCAATTCAATCTAGTGGAAATTGCTGTCAAGATGAGGTTAGATATGGTGTGCTTACCTCCTCAGGTTATGATGACAGTAAAATAGTTATAGATGAAAAAGAGTTAGGGACAAGAGGTTATATGCAATCATCTAACGATTGGAAGAACGTAGAAATGACCGGCTACATTAAACTATTATCAACAACAGGATCAAGTTTTGCCAGTAATAAAGGTGGATGGACATGGGAGGCAAGAGGCGCAAGACATTTCGGCGATCTACCCCCTGACGTTTGCTATGGTACATCATATAATGCGAATATACAGTGGAGTACTGGCGATGTCAGATGGGAAAAAGAACAGTGGCATGCACACATTGTATCTACCGAATACCATCCCTCACCGGCTATCAGTACAGACAAATTCATAGGCTTTAAAGCAATCATGTATAACGTACAACTTGATGGCAAAACTGCAGTAAAATTGGAAATCTGGGTAGATCCAAACAGTGATAATAGATGGCAAAAAGCATACCAATTAATTGATTCTGGTGGATGGGGAGACGGAGGTGAACAATGTGGAGGAGATCCTGATCAAATTATAACATGGGGTGGTCCTCTAGCAGTATTTAGATGGGATGAGGCAACCGATGTAGATATTAAAGATTTTAGTGTAAGGGAAATACAATCATAAAAACGTCTTACATAATTGTTTCAAAACAAAAAGGTCATGAGAAAAGCTGTCATCTTTTATAATAGTAATAACTTTATACTACTTATCATTCATCATAGTATTGATTCATAAACATTTATCATCTTACTACAATATTAACAAAAAGCTTGAATCAAAGGCTGATGAGTTAAAGTCAGTCAGCAACTCTCTTAAACTATCAAATCAGAATCTTGAATCAAAGGCTGATGAGTTAAATGAAGCAAATAAGACCCTGTTTGAATCAAATCATCAACTTGCACAACTTAACAAAGAATTCGCATCAACGAACAAACGGTTTGCAGAAGTAAATGATGAACTTGCAGCAGCTAATAAAGAACTATCTTTAGTTAATGAGAAGATCAAAGAGCAGAACATGATGCAAACGCAGCGTATCAATGAGGCAGCACATGAGCTTAGAACACCAACACATGCTATTCTTGGATATTCCGAATTATTATTGCAAATGGATCAAGATGATAACATGGATTATGCTGCTGTCAAAAATAATAAGGAAGCATTAGAAGCAATATTTAGAAACGCAAAGAGAGTTCAGACATTGGTAGAAGATATACTCAATGCTGCCAGAATTGAGAATTCTACAATTAACCCAGATAAAGAAACTCTATTTACACACCTATTTGGTAGTTAGTAAATGATATAATAAGTCAAACATACATTTAAAGTGTTAAGTACATCTACATCTAACTTGACCTTCATATATTAAGGGTATTAAGTATATTGCTGCTCCTCCTAAGACAAATGGTGCAGATAAAAAAGACAACGTTCGCAGTATATAGCCAGCCAACGATGGTGATACAGCCTGCGTTACATTTCTTGAAATATTAGTTATCCCTGCAGCTGCGGTTCTTTCTTCTTCCTTAACTACTGCAACTATATATGATTGTCTTGTAGGTACGTCCATCTGCGATAGTTCCATTCTAGTAAGGTAAAATATAATAGCTATTGGAATTGTGGGAGCAAATGCAACAAGAATAAGCAAAATATTAGACGGCAAGTGAGTAAAGACCATTGTATTAATCAAACCTACTTTATCTGCAATTTCATTTCATCTATATACACAGCCTGCCGCTGCGGCGCTAATGTGAGGAGTGCTGGTATTGAATTCAAGTCTTGTACTAGTAGTTATTTGTTATCCAATTGTAATATTGTAGAGCATATACAATTGTTGGGGGAATTTGCTGCCTCTGATTTATAGATACTACACTGTTGAAGCAATTTCTTTATTTGTTTCATGTGGCTTAAACTTGTCCCAGAATACTCCAAAAATTATACCCAATAATCCCCAGAAAATACCTATAGTAAACACGCTTACAGTCCTAAAGCTGACAATCAAATCCATTGGTATTGTGGTTTTATCAGGATTTGATGGAAAGACAAGATATGCAGCAACCATTATGGCCGCATATGCAAATGGAATTCCAATCTTTTTTGATTGATTTTTTCGCAGTTTTCTATAAAGGACTGCAAGTACTAAAGCACTAAAGCCTGAAATAGCTATGAACCCAATGAATAGGCTTTCTCTATAATATATTGTAGAGGGATTTCCCACAGCTGGCGGGTTTGCCGGGTACTTTAGAGCCGGAACTAAGAACAATACCAAGAACATTACACCGGCTAGAATGAGTGCCTTCTTTTCATTGTCTGAGCCTGGCAAAGAATTCCGGCTATATGCAAAAACTACTCCAAATAATGCTGCTAATGATGTACCCATTATAGTAGCAGCTACTATCTCTCCCTCTTTCTGCCAGATACGATATTGTGATTGTTGGGTGGTATCAATAATATTACCAGCATTGATCTCTCTTTGGGTTTCAATTCTTATAGCTTTATCAATAAATGGTTCAACTATACTCTGGTTAATTAAACCAAGAAGAGCACCTGCAATTGCACCAGAAAAAAGAGTTATTGCAATAAAAGTAAATGTTTTCATATTTGTATTAGCATAAATGAGGTTTTGTTTAGGTGTATGTAAGTTGTTTTGTTAATGACATGGGAATCCTGCTGCGTGTCTTAAATCATGATTGAATTCATGCATCATCATTAATTGAGTATGATTGAGATGAAATCCCATTGGAACAAATAAGGCCTGTGCCAATTGCCCTTGATCATATCCTACTACAAAAATTCCAAATGTCAAAATTCCAAGTAATACTCCTACGGCTATCTTTGATACACTGCTGCTTTCTTTTGTAATCTGTTTTATAATAACGGACATTATACAATGTGAAAAAGGTTGTACTATTTAAACTCCAGGATGGTTTGTCCAACATATCTGAACTGGTTTGCCAGATCCATTCAATAACCTTGCACACTTGGAGTTAAAATGCTAAATGCTACATAATTATCTCTACGCTAAAGAAGTGAAATGTATGTTAAAGCATTAGCAAACTTCTGTCTATGCTATGGGATTTAATTTAGCAAGTTTTGCTTTGGAAGCTACATATTGACTTATATCCTTCTCAATAGCCACAAAGGGTCTCTCTTTCTTTGCGATGAATCCTATTACTGCTGGTTCAAAGTTATGCTTTCGTAAATCTTCTATAATCGAACTTGCTAAATCTCTTGTTACGACTATTAAATGACAACCATTTGAGGAAGCCGTTGCATTCTCTATAAGAAACTCCTTCGTTGCAAATCTAGCAATTTCTTCATACATCATTGGAATCTCATTAATTACAACGTGAGAATTTGTCAGACCTGCAAATTTTGCTAATGCAAAGATGCCATCAGTTGTAACAGGATGAACTGCAGTTATGTGTGCATGCTTGTCAAACGTTGTACCAAAATCTGGACAATATTTTGATATTATTTTTCCAAATGAAAAATGAGGTTCACTTAAATGTTTTATAACCTCGTCTTTTGCGGAAGAGAGATAATTCCATAAAATATTGTTCTGCTCTAATTTGGCTAGATTACTAGGATCCATTTCTGTTAACATATAAAGGCTTAATGCCGGCATTGCGCCAAATTTGTTTGAAATAATAATCTGCATTCCTTCTTCAACTTGATCGTATCTAGTAGGCAATTCTTTCAGAGTATTTGCTATTGCAGTTGTACCGAAGAAGAGTTTACCAATCTTAAGAGAACTATAATCATCCATAGCTAAATTATATCGCGAAGTAAATGCATCAAGGTTTTTTCTAATCTTATCCAGTATTTCTTCAGTTGGAGCGTCGTATATAGGAAATACTTTGAACCCTGACGTGCATCCAAGAAGATTTAGATTTTCCATTGCATTTGTCAATGCAATATTGCTGTGAATTTCAGATTCCGGTCTCTGAGTTGGATCAGTTATTTGGGTAGTAGAATTACTAGCAGTAATATATCCAACTTTGTTGCCTCTATGTGATGCAATATAGTCTAGCAACACAAATTGGGCTTCAGGATATGCTGTTAGAGTCGTAGTGCTTTTTTTTATCATGGCCTTTGAATGAAAACATTTCAGAAACCTTTGAAGCGCTTGTGACAGTAATATTGAGTCTTCTCCGATTTGAGTATGAATACGAAACATTGCGAGTGCTCGTTTAATTTCAACTTCTCTTTCAATCTGTGGATTATCAAATTTGTATACTCTTCGAGTAAGTTCAGGAGATCTACCATCGGTATAGTAAAAAGCATCAAACCAACTAGATATTATTTTAATAGTGCTTCTCTTGATTTTTTCTAACGAAGATTGAAGGATATAGCTATCAATTTCGTTAGAGCATGTTGGAATCCATCTTAAAGGGTCAAAACCGAGTTGCCTGTATTCTTCTATAGTTTCCCAGAAATTTTCAATCAAACTATAACCTCTCCTAACAATCACTAATTTTACTAATTCGATATATATGAAAATACACATTAATAAACGAAACTTTCACATAATAACTTAGTAAATTATCAAAAAAATCCGATATAGATAGTATCAATATATGTATTGTTTTATATTCACCTATACTATATTAGAATTTCTAAAACCTTTGAGTATATAATGGTTATAAACCAATTAATTTGCAACGGGAACAAATAATTATAAGTCTACTATGCGAAGAATTATCTATGTCCAAACCAGAGGGCATTACACTCAAGTCAACATCTATGCAGCTTCAAAGAATTGCAAATGAGATGGAAAACAAGTCTGCCCATGATATTTTAAAATGGGCAATTGACACTTATGGATTGAAAATCGGACTGGCATCAAGTTTTGGTGCTGAAGATGTTGTTCTAATTGACATGATGACGACTATTAACAAGGTAAAAACCAAAATTTTCACTTTAGACACCGGACGGCTCAATCAGGAAACCTATGATATAATGGATGATATTCGCAATAAATATGACATACATATTGATGTATACTTTCCTGATCAGAATGAAGTTGAAGAAATGGTCATTGCAAAAGGTATGAACCTGATGTATGCAAATGTTGAGAACAGAAAACTTTGCTGCGAAATTAGAAAAGTACATCCTCTTAATAGAGCTCTAGGTAAGTTGGACGGATGGATTACTGGATTGAGACGAGAGCAGACCACAACGCGGGCTAATATTAAAAAAATTGAAATTGATCATTTACATGATAACATAATCAAAGTCAATCCGCTGGCAGACTGGACCAATGAAATGGTTTGGAGCTATATTCATAAAAAGAATGTTCCATATAATAAATTACATGATGTAGGTTATCCAAGTATAGGATGTGAACCATGCACAAGAGCAGTTCGTTCAAGTGAGGATCCAAGATCAGGAAGATGGTGGTGGGAGAATGCAGTACATAAAGAATGCGGTTTGCATTGGGATTCTATAAAACAACTTAAAAAATAGGGACGATTCTTGGATAGTATTAGTAGGATACCTAAGCCCCATGGAGGCGAGCTTATAAACAAATTTGCCACAGATACAAATATTGATGAAATGTTTTCAGTTGAAGTCAACAATGACCTTCGAAACGACATTGAAAATATAGCTGATGGTATCTTCAGTCCACTTGAAGGCTTTGTAGGACAAGACGACTTTCAGAGTATCGTAGAATTTGGTAGATTGAAAAATGATTTACCTTGGACTATTCCAATAATTTTAGACGTTGATGAACAAACGGCAGTAAAGATGAAAGATGCTAGGGAAGTTACTTTGAGAACAGGTAGCAATCACTTTGGAATCGTATACGTTGAAGACGTTTATTCATTTGATAAACTTCATGTTATAAAATCGATATATCAGACGGACGATCCAAAACATCCTGGAGTTATAAAAATGACAATGATGAAAGATCGGCTTATCGGAGGTAAAATTGAAGTTATAAAGAGAATCCCACAATCACCATTAAGAGTACATCGACTGAATCCATTTGAAACTAGATCAGAGATACATAAGAGAGGTTGGAAAACTGTAGTCGGATTTCAAACAAGAAACGTTCCACATATTGCTCATGAAATGCTGCAAAAGGCGGCGCTGAATATATACGATGGCTTGTTTATAAGCCCGCTGATTGGAAAAAAAAAGCCTGGTGATTTTAAGGATGAAGTGATCCTTAGTGCATACGAGTCACTAATAAAAAATTATTATCCAAGAGATAAAGCTATGTTTGTAACTCTTCATACTGAGATGAGATATGCAGGACCTAGGGAAGCAATTCATCATGCTATCATGAGAAAGAATTTGGGATGTTCTCATTTTATTGTTGGAAGGGATCACGCTGGTGTTGGAGATTATTATCATCCTTTTGCAGCCCATCAGATCTTCGAAGATTATCCCGATCTTGGTATTGAGCCAGTATTCTTTCCAGTGTTTTATTACTGCAAGAAATGTTTAGGATATGCTAATGAAAGAAACTGCCCGCATGGTCAAGAGTTCAAAGAAGAGTTGAAGGGTAGAAATATAAGAAAAATGGTTAGTTGTGGTGAAATTCCTGCCGAACACTTAATGAGGCCAGAAATAGCAAAAATAATTCTGTCCTATAAGAATGTGTTTGTTCAATAATATCCTTTTGTCTTGATTACTATATGACAGAAGCATCTGGTGGTTGTTCTGACCAAAGATTGATACTGGATTATGCATCAATACTGTTATCAAATTGCGGTAAATGTCGACATTTATCTCATATTTATATAAACAGAAACAATATCATTTAATAGGTTTACGTTAATCTT
>JBEVTH010000123.1:0-7400 GCA_041156085.1 Candidatus Nitrososphaera maunauluensis | reverse complement strand
AACAAGATACTTCAAAATTTAATTGGTCTTGATAGACCATCTTTTTTATTTTATTTTATTTGCTGGAATGCCACTACTCAAGAAATAGAGTTAGGGTAGGTGTATTTATGTTGTTGTATACACTTAATTATATGTGCAAGATAAATCAAACTCACAGTAGTTAAACTTTGAATTGGTGAATTAAGTCGTTAGGTATGTATTGAGTCATACTAAACAGCAAAATTTAAAAGCATATGTTTTGATTCTATAATTAATGACTTTACCTAAAGGATATGGTGGCGGTGGACGTGGAGGAGGCGGCGCCGGTCAAAGCCGGGATGACATTGAGCGGATGATAGGCCGCAGGGTTGAAAACATGAAAGGCGTTTACATATTAGGCTTCGCACTATGCTGGGCAGCAACTGCGGGTGGAATTTATGTGGGCGTAACGGTCTATCCATGGGCATATCCGTTGCCAAGTGGCCTTTATGCACTCTCTGTCCTCACAGTAATTGAGGCATTGGGATTCTTCTTCATTATGAAGATTACAGGCGAAAAAACGATTCGTGCATAAGCATTCTTATTTTCTATTTTTTGTTTCATCCAAGTATTTTGTTGATTTTAAAGTGCGAGTCAGATGTTTTATAACCGAATAAAAAACTTCAGATATATGAAAGGATTTACGACTAGTCTTACCCAGTATTGGTATCATAGCATTCATCTGTTCATTATACCAAGTTAGATAATTTCGAACGAACGGTGTCAGTTACGATTGCATCGATAATGCCCGCAGATCAATCTAAATAAAATTTTATATACAACGTCATAGAGTAGGTTTGGTAATGGTCTGGCTTAGACGTACAACGCACTATCTATTCATAGTCGTAGTTGCAGTAAACAGCACTCTATTGACAATTAATGCAGGGGACTATATCTTCTACACGGACTGGGCATGGACTTCATTTGTAGTATTTTCGATTTCACAATCGACTATGCTTGCAGTAGGGGCCATCTACTATATGCTCTTTACAGGTGTTCCAGGAACCGCTACATACTATGCAACCATCATGACTATCTACACATGGGTTGCAAAGGGCGCGTGGTTTGCATTAGGATACCCAATGGACTTCGTAACAGTACCAATATGGATACCTTCGGCAATGTTGTTGGATCTTACATATTGGGCTACAAGGCGCAATAAGCACGCTGCCATAATTATTGGTGGAACTCTAATTGGCCTTTCCCTCCCAATGTTCAACATGATAAACCTATTGCTGATACGGGACCCGCTGGAGATTGCATTTAAGTATCCAAGACCCACACTACCTCCTTATATGACACCAATTGAGCCCCAGGTCGGTAAATTCTACAACAGTCCTGTAGCATTGGGATCGGGTGCAGGAGCAGTACTAACAGTGCCTATAGCGGCATTAGGTGCAAAACTTAACACGTGGACTTACAGATGGATGGCTGCGTGGAGCAAATGGGACTAAATCCCCAATTTTCTTTTGTTTTGAATGCAATTATTTTCTGCCCATTAATAAGGTATCACAATTACATTTGTTAATTGTGGAATACATACCATGCAAAAAAATGATGCGTAGTAACGCTGCATGTATAGTATTAGTAAGATATACTGGCAAAATAGAAGTTAGGAATGCTCGTTATGTATTTTATTTATCCGCCCTAAGATCATCTAAAAGTTTGTCGAGTTTAGCAATAGGTTTATTGTATTTATCTGAAATATCTTGTTTGGCTGGTGGGCTTTCCATATAATTAGGTATTCTGGCAACAATTCTCTCTTGATATGTTGGAATATGCTCATTCTGATAAAAAATGCCTAACGGGATCTTGTTTCCCCATTCATTTGATTTTTCAATCACTTGGGTCACCTTGTTATTCATCTCATATGGTTCATGAACGATACCATCATATCCCGTCTCTTCAAGTTTATATGTTCTTGGCATCTGCTTACCGTTTTGAGGATTAATGTTATCTAGTCCTTGATACCATTCTTTTGTATTGATGTCATTGTAAGTTGGACAAGGTTGCAAAACGTCTAGAAAGGCTAGACCTTTATGTTCAATTGCCTTTTTGATCAAGTCCTTTAAATGCCTTACATCATACGAATAACCTCTTCCTATAAAAGTAAAACCTGCAATCAACGCGAGAGATATTGGATTAACAGAATTGTTCATATTTGGTTGCGATAGTGATTTCGTCTTCATTCCTAATTTTAGGGTAGGAGCAGCTTGGCCTTTAGTTAAACCGTAAACAGCATTATTAAATATTATATATACCATGTCTACATTTCGTCTACCAGAGCTTACAAAATGCCCAGCACCTATCCCCAAACCATCACCATCACCGCCTACCGCCAGTACTTCTAAGTCTGGATTAGAGAGCTTTGCACCTTGAGCAAATGGTAGAACTCTGCCATGTAAAGTATGTATTCCATAAGTGTGTATAAAATGCGGAGTTTTACCTGAACACCCTATTCCAGAGAATATTGTAGCGCGGTGCAAAGGAATTTGCATATCTGATAAAGCCATCTGGACAGCATTTAGAATACCAAAGTCTCCACAACCAGGACACCAATCATTATGGACAGATGTTTTATAATCTGCTAGTTTAAGTGCCATGTTCTAATACAATTCTCCTAGGAGCATTTCCATTTACTATGCGCATTAAAGCATTATAAACCTCACTTGATGACATTGACCTTCCATTATATTTTACAATTCTATAGTCAATATCACGGTTCAAATTCTGCTTCATTAGTAATCCTAATTGACCCACATAGTTCATTTCGACGTCTACTAAAACTCCTGTATTCTCTAACATTTTTGCCACCAAGGAAGTTGGAAATGGGTGCATTAACCTGAGTTGAACAAATTTGACGTTTTTCCCTTCTGCGATTAACTGATCTATTGCGTCTAGAATTGCACCCTTGGTAGATCCCCAGCTTACTATTGTCATGCCATCACCAGATGATGGATGATGGCCATATTCTATTGCTTTGTCTTCATCTGATATTTCTTTCAAGGCAAGATCCAGTTTGCTCATTCTTTTGTTCATCATTTTAATCCTATTATCTGGATCTTCTGTAATGTGTCCTTCTTCAGTATGTTCATCTCCTGTATTCCAGAATATCCCATTTTCTGTCCCTAGTCTCATACGTGGAGAGATCGGATTTTCTTCAAGTTTGAATCTTAGATAACTCCCAGCAATTCCAGTCTCAGCAGCCGACATAACATGTTCTAGTAATTTTCCTCTATCTATATTGATTCTATCCTGGTCAAAAACTTTGCATGTCATGATGCTATTTGCAATTGCTTTATCAAGCATATGAATAACAGGTAGCTGATACTTTTCTGCGAAATTAAAAGCCTTTATGGTGTCATAGAAACTTTCCTCGATATCTCCAGACGCAAAGACAATTTTTGGAAACTCTCCGTGTCCACAATTAATAGCAAACATCAGATCGCCCTGCTCATGTCTTGTCGGAAGACCTGTAGATGGACCTGCACGTTGATATAATGATACCACAACTGGAACTTCATTAATTCCAGCCCAGCCTAGTGCTTCGGCCATTAAAGAAAAACCTGGTCCCGAAGTCGCAGTAGCTGAACGTACACCAGTTAATGCTCCCCCTATTGCCATGGTGATTGCGGCTATTTCATCTTCGGTTTGTACAACTACTATAGACCCATTTTTTTTGCCATCATATGTCTGTTCTATTATCTGATTAGACTCCAAAAACTCACTGTCATCGCTTGCAGGAGTTATGGGATAATATGTCTGAAACCTACATCCTGCAGTTATTTTTCCCATGGCAGAAGATTGATTCCCTTGCATAAGAATTATATCAGAAGATGGTTTGAGAGATGTTAGTCTAAATCTAAATTCTTTGGGAGTAAATCTTGATTTGATGTAGTTATAAGAGTAGTTTGCTGCCGAAATATTAAGCTCGGCGATCTTTGGTTTTGCTCTAAAGATATATTTGATGGCTTTAGCAAGTACTGTCGTATCGAAATCTAAGACTGCCATTGATGCTGATAATGCCATTACGTTGATTGTTCTTGTAAGTTTGCTTAGAGAATGGTCATTAATCTTCTCTGAAAAATCTCTGAGTAGCTGAAAATATGGGATCTTGTATAGTACAGTTCCATTGTCCTTAGCATAATCCAGCATTCCTTGAACAGTCAATGGTTTGTTGGCCTTTTCCAACATACTAGTAATTTTTTTAGAAGCATGATCATCCATAGTTGGAACTTCTTGAATAGTTGTATTAACTAAATCTTGGTCATAAATTATCGCTCCATCTCTTGTTACCTTATCACTATGTCTGAATAATGTTTCAGCATCAAAAGAAACGAGTAAATCAATGTCATCAACATGCGATCGAATTTGCTTGTCTGAAACCCTTACTGTAAAATAGCTATGTTCACCCTTTATATTGGAATAATATTCTCGTTTACCGAAAATATATAATCCAGCCTGTGAGCAGGCTTTAGAGAAAATATTTGCAGCGGAATCAACACCACTTCCTTGTGCTCCCCCTATAACCCACGTTAACGAATTTGAGATTTTGGACTGGGTCATTATCAAAGTACACTCCCATTTCCTGCTTTTAATGCTTTAGAAGTCAAACGAAAATTAAAATGCTCTTATCCTCCACCCGTAACTGCATCATATAGACAACACTCACAAGCCTCTCTCTCGCCACAATATGGACATGCACACATGCATGCCTCTAATGGGTTTCCACAATTATCACAACTAGTTCCATCTTCACCCCTTACACTTTCAGTACTATCCGTCAACTTAGTATAATATATTGTGTCTTCTTGAACTTATTATACTTTACACAGTTACTATAGAAACATAAATTTTGCGAGGCTCACACTCACTATCCAAACATTCCAAATTCGAGACACGTAGAACATATATAATTTTGATAATATCAAAAAGCAGCAATAAGAAAAACTAATAACTAAATACAACGTTCTAAGGATTGAGATCCAATGACAATATCTCTCGTTGCAAATGAATTTGAGTCCAAGGGTATCAAGTTCACGGTTTTTGAAAATACCCATGTTGTTCAAGGAACTACTCTAGTCAAACGTGGTTTTGCTCATATGCAAAAACATGGCGTAATTATGGATGTTACCAATGTTGAGCAAGCACAGATCGCTGAAGATGCCGGTGCAGTTGCTGTCATGGTTTTGGATAAACTACCGTACGATGTAAGAAAGGCAGGAGGTGTTGCTAGGACCGCTAGTATCAAGGTAATCAGTGATATCATGGATGCCATTACTATCCCCATAATGGCAAAGTGTAGAATTGGACATATTTCAGAAGCTAGAGTGCTGGAATCAACTGGCGTAGATATGATAGACGAGAGTGAAGTTTTGACTCCTGCAGATGAAGAACGACATATTTGGAAATGGGATTATACAACACCCTTTGTTAACGGTGCAAAGAACCTTGGCGAGGCTTTAAGAAGAATCGAAGAAGGATGTGCAATGATTAGAACAAAGGGTGAGCCAGGAACAGGTAATGTTTCTGAAGCTGTTACCCATATCAAGATGGTAAATAACGAGATCCGAAGGATTCGCTCGATTTATCAAGACCAAGATTATCAAGAATTGATAAAATTCGCAAGAGAGATAACGGTTTCTTTTTCTTTGGTTGAAGAAACTGCCCGACTAGGCAGATTGCCTGTAGTAAATTTTGCGGCAGGTGGGGTTTCTACTCCTGCAGATGCAGCATTTTTAATGAATCTAGGATGTGATGGTGTATTTGTGGGATCCGGTATTTTTAAGGCAAATGATGCAGCTCAGCGAGCAAGAGCAGTAGTACTTGCTACAACATACTTTGATAATCCAAAGGTTGTTGTTGAGGCGCAGAAAATGGTTGATGAGAAAAAATCTATGCTTGGACTTGACACAAAGAATCTCGAATTAAAAATGCAGGAACGAGGTCCTTCTACTTGAAGGATGAAGTCACAATCGGAGTAATTGGAGTTCAGGGTGATATTGAAGAGAATATAGCTGCCACCAAAGAAGCATTAAAACGTATGAAAGTAAGTGGTACTGTAGAACCTGTTCGCTATTCTGAAGAAATTGAAAAAGTTGATAGTTTAATCTTACCCGGCGGTGAAAGCACTGTGATTAGCACTCTAACTGCCATACAAGGGGGAACACTCCAGATTATAAAAAGACTTGTGTCTAATGGTATGCCTATAATGGGAACTTGTGCTGGAATGATTATGCTTTCAAAACGTGCTTACGACAAAGTAGTAGGGGAAACTAAACAACAACTGATGGGTAATTTGGATATTGTTGTAGAACGAAATGCATTTGGAAGACAGAACGAATCATTCGAGACTGATCTTGATATACCGACTCTTGGAAAGAATACATTCAGAGGCATCTTTATCAGATCTCCTATTGTAAGAGAAGTTGGAGATGGAGTGGATAAAATAGCTGAATTTAATAATAAAATTATTGCAGTAAAACAACAGAATATTATTGGTACTGCTTTCCATCCAGAATTATCTGGGGACGATAGACTTCACAGATACTTCATCAACTTAGTATTAGAGTTCAAGAAAAAGCAGCAATAACATAAAGGTGCGGGGGGTGGGATTCGAACCCACGAACCCCTAAGGGACGGGATCACCCATTTAAGATCTTAAGTCCCGCGTCTCCAATTTTTTCATATGCCTATTTGGCCAGGCTCTACAACCCCCGCTTAGCCCTGTAAGTAATCGACTTAACAGAGATACTGTAATTAAACCTTACAAGAGATAGAGATACCTTAATGAACCCCTAGATTCATGTTGAATTCTTGAAGACATTTGCCTTGGTAGCTCAGCCTGGTAGAGCGTTGCCTTGGTAAGGCAAAGGTCCCGGGTCCAAATCCCGGCCAAGGCTTTGTCTTATTTAATCAAAAGGAGCAAGAATCTCCATTCTTTACAAATGCAAATTATTCTAAACTCTTACCACAGGTAGTAAGACTCTTACCAAATATGGTAAGCCTAGTGCTGGCGTTACTAGCGCAATCAGTTACAGGAATAACAACTATGATAGGACAACCAGCATCTGCACAAGCAGGGCCTTCAGGCTGTCCAGATCCAGGCCAATGCACTTGTAATCCTGCATCAGGAGTAATGATAGATCATGCTATGTCTCCACCGATCCCCATAAACAATGGTTGTACAGAGCCAGGCCGGGTACCCTGACCTATTTTTTGGTTTCATAGGGCGTCTGCATGTACTAGTTGCAGTGATGATTATTGTTGTTTAATAAAATAATAACTTAAGATCATAGCCTCTAAACCTAATCCTTGCAGGGGATTTTTCATACTCCGATAGTATTATTCTGTGGATGCTGGCATTTACAGAGACTGCTGCT
>JBEVTH010000122.1:2832-7511 GCA_041156085.1 Candidatus Nitrososphaera maunauluensis | reverse complement strand
TGACAGATAATCAACGTGAAAGAATCAGCATCATAAATCAAAAAGTTATGCAATGTATATAAAAATATTCATCATAGGTGCTATTACAGCTGCGATTGCCTTTGTTCCAAATCAGGGGGGTGAATGAAAAGAGGTTTGACAACTAATACTGATACTATTCGAAGAATCTATAGAATTCAAGACGATAAGACGGTTTATTATGAAGATAGTAATCAGAACGTATTTACTGATGCTTTTGGAAGACATTCCAGGCATATAACGACTAGTAGATCTGATAAATGCAACTAAACTATGCAATTCGTTAGTTTATTGTGATTACAAGAACAAACGAATAATACTCATCTATTATGCGAAAACATCAATACTAACAAATTCAGACAAATTCATTTTGTCGACGAATGATAAACGTTATTATTTCACGAACAAATATAACCCTGGTCTATAACTGGTTTATAACTGCATATGAAGAGTTAAATTGTAGTTATGCCTCTGATAACACAATAATTAACTTAATAAATAATAAAAAATATTTGTGGGAGATATTATTCTATTTTTTTGCATTCATTCTAAGCACATCTACTTGGCCGCTATGCAGCCAATCTTTCAGCTCTTCGTGGCTTGGCTTTGCGTCATGCTTGCCAGCTAAATGTAGATGTAAAAGAACGTAATTAACTTGGTTTAGTAAGGGTTTGTTTCCTTCATCTCCCTTACGTGTCTTTTGTCTTAGATCTTCAGGAACTGTAGCCCACCAGCTCTCAAAGCTTCTTTTTCCTACTGTACTCGCTTTTTGACCATAACCTTTTGGAAGTGTCATATATATCGTTTATTGTATCTTAAAAGGCTTTTAATAAATTTTTGCGATGACTTGTTGTTGTGTCTATCTATCTAGCTAGACTACGACTCTGAGCATAAGTTCTAAAGTTTTGTAATTTGAGATAAGAAGATAGACTGACAATAGAAGGAGTAAACTTATTCCTCCCTATTTCAACAAACATAGGATCTCGCTTTGTAGATTTCAGCCTATAATGAAAAACAAGAAGAGGAGGAACTGTATATTGGTACAGTTGAATCTGAGCACCTCGAAATGTATCTGAACGCGATTTGACATATTAGTGATAGAAGAGAAGAAATAAAGGTCAGCTCCATCGCACGATTGCCCGAAGTAATGATGAAAAAATCGTTAAAAATAGAAATTGATTAAGAAATGGTCTGTGGTATTGAACACCATATGAAACCCATATTTACAGATGCTCGATGTACATTATTAAGACACCCAAGGAAGCGCTCCCACGCCCGCAGCATTCCAATGAGAAAATGTTGCAGGTGTTAGACCTAGAGAAGCGTAATTATTTTATTTGGTTGACTCCTGCCCGATCACAATACAATCTAAATTTAACGAAAATTTTGCAGCAGGAGGATATGATCGTCTTGCAGCTGAGGACAACAAATTGCAGATATTAGAAGCAGGTTGATGGATAGATATCTATTTAGCATATCGTCTAAAACTGACTTACTAGTGCGGTGGGCATATATACATACTAGATGCGATAATGAGTTATGATGATAGATCCTGTTTGTGTTTGTGGTCATAAGGAAAGCCAACATTGGAAAGCAACAACATTTTATAGACACCATACTCCATGTGCTATTACGAAATGTAGATGTATTAACTTTCGGAACACTTGAATAATAGAAGACTCTGTGATTAATCGCTGTGATGCCTCTTTATAATCTCTGCTGACTCAATTCGACACTATGAATTTAGTCTAGTATTCTTATGACAAGGATTCCATAGTAAACATTATTGGAAGCAATTGTGTTGTTACTACTAATAATGCCACAATTAAGCTGATAGTTTTTACTGAGCCATTTTTTCGTCTTTATCCTAAAACTACCCTATATCCAATTTATTATGTATTAATTACATGAACAGATGACGTTTCTACGGTTCCGGACCAAGTGAAAAAAAAATAGACGGCTGTTAAATCTAAATTTTGCATGCTGATGAATCTTAAGGTCGACCAAGAAAGCATAATGAGAAGAATCTTGAACTACAGGTTTGTTATCTCTGCAAAATATTAATAGGTTTGATTTTTTACCATAGAACGCATTTGAGTATTACAAAGAAAATCAGAATGGATATAGAAATTGAAGTTGATGTTCCCTTTGACATTGTTGATAATGAAGATAGATTCACAAAAGTGAAGGAAGGAATTTTAAAAAGTGTATCTAAAGGACTTTATGAAGAAGGAGTAGCCTTTAAAATCAGAAAGACTAGTTTCGAGGTTAAAGAAAATCGCTCTGAAGCTTCATAACCTTATAAGACATGCACTTTTAAATTATTACCCTCCGTTTGGCTCGTTAAAAATCTAGTGTAGAAGCCGCAGTCGGAGCATGGCATATTTACGGATTAGATGACTACAATTGAATGAAATAGGAGAGTCGGAAAGGATGTATTTTGGGGGAGAGTGGACTTATAGAAATTCTCTTGGAAACTTGATTGAAATCATTACAATGGAGAGTCTCCTTTAGTCCAATAGATGATCTCAACTGGAAACCCTTTTTGGTGTTATTAGGTTTTGTCTCTTATCTCTCATTTTCAGAATGGCTTTTTGTTACCGATGATGAAAGTGTTCTCTGACAATAAAGCATACATTTGCTGACGTATAACTTGCTGTCTCTTGTTCAAGCGATAAGGGGCTTGCAATATGATAATTAGAGTGCAAAAATGTTTTTTGCATTACTAAACATTAGCGAATCAAACGACTGTTGATCGAGTTCAAATTTTTGGATAAATTTAATGTATGATTCCATATTACAAATGGGCCAATCTGTGCCATATAATAAATGATGTGAAATACCCACATATTTTAATAATTCTTTTATTTTACTAATGTAATATGTCTCAGCAGACAATGTAAAATCACCGATAAACAAGCCAGAGATATCTGCATAAACATTTTTATTCTTATATAAAACTTCCTGGCAGTCAACCATCCAGGGATTTCCTAAATGACACATGACTATTTTTAATTCGGGGTTATCAACAGCAATATCATCTATATTCAAAGGATGAGAATATCTGATCTTCGCGGTATTGGAAAGGGTATCTCCAGTATGAATCATAACAGGAGCCCCAAATTCCACACACATATCATAAATTATCTGATATCTTTTGTCATAAGGATAATAATGTTCGTACCCGCAATAGAGTTTTATGCCTTTAATACTCCCTTCTTTAAGCCACTTTCTATAATTAGTTAGATCTTCTTCACTATGATTATCAATTGAAAATCCTGCCACAACGCCGAGTTTACTTTCGTGTTTTCTTGTGCATTTAATAATCTGATATGCGGAGGGCCTAGATTCGTCAACTTTGTAGGATGACAGTATAAGAGAATAACTGATATTATTACTGTTCATTGATTGAAGTAATGTTTCTAGTCTCTCCTCTAAAGAAGAATATTTTGTGCTATTCGTCGTGTCAGAATAATAATTCAGGTGGACGTGACAATCTATGATCGACATTTATTGCGTCGTTATTATATTATTATTTTATAGTTATAAAGATGGACGTACTTCTGGTTTGACCATTCAATGGAACTGGTGTGATTCAGAGAACTTCTATCATCAAGAGGGTCATTAAATATTTCAATGAATCCGTTTTTTAGTTGGAAGGACATAACCGGATCTTGGAACTCATTCTTTACCACTTTCGGGGCGTACTCTTTTGCTGTCATCAAATGGCCATATTTACAATAGTTACCGCCACCACCTGAATTCTCTCTTGAAATAGCATGCAAGTTATTTCCATTATAACAAGTAATGGCATTCATATGCTCTTCTTTTAATTATGATCGAAGCGACGTATTGGCAATTCCAATACGGATGTAATAGGGTTGAATCTAAGATCTTATGTTTGACATCCACTTTCTTGAAAAAGAGTGTATACATTAAGATATCGTGGATGGATACTAGTGTCAGAAATGTTTTGAATCAATATTACCCCTGATGCAAAAGAAATGTATTTCGATACCTAATACACCAACAACTCTGTCAATTCCAGTGTCGGAATGCTATGTCACATATTGTAAATATATGGGAATGTTTAGCAATGATAGGACTTGAAAAAGATAGCAAAGAAGATATTCTAGGAAAAAAAATCATATTTCTTTTTGTTGTTTTTGTTGTTGCTCTCTAACGTCCGTCTTTTTCTTTTTGATGTACTCTATATCCACTTCAATGTAGATTATCTCTCGTTTTGCTGAGTTGACAGTTATTTTCAGTGGTACCGCTTTCCCGGCCATATCTAATATCTGCGTGTTTGTCCATTCCTCATCTTGGTTAATATTTTCTAGATATTCTACTCTTTGTTTTAATGCTTCACATTCTTGAATTAGTTTGAAATATTTCTTTGCTAGTTCTCCTTGCTCCTTTAAGTTTCCTGCACAGTGAGAAAGCCTGTTTCCTTCTTTTATAGCGAGTGGATTAGAACTTGCTTTAGCAGTATATATAGCACTGTTACTATATGCAATTATATTGTCAGAGATTATGAATGGGCCGGTCTCATATTGTCGTTCTTGTTCTTTTTGTCGTTTTATGCTCTACTCTTTACATATTGATTCATAATCTTGGTTTATGCTCATCTCGCCTGTTGTTAACTTTTGTATGATTTATCC
>JBEVTH010000122.1:0-2822 GCA_041156085.1 Candidatus Nitrososphaera maunauluensis | reverse complement strand
ATGTATTGTAATATTTTCTCAACTTTCCTGATAGTATCACGCGACACACCTGCCTGCTTTCCTATCTGTTCATCTACTCTGCCAATGGGTGTCAGATTTCTGTCACCCCTAGCGCCAGCTGACATATTGCTTTTGACAATCTCTTCTAACATGAGCTTTCTCTTTAATGCTAATTCGACTTTCTGAAAATTGTTTAGCTGCCTTCTATTTTGATTGCAGTCAATTACAAATAACTTTTCGTCATATTTATCCTTGAATTCCTTAACTATGTAATCTGGCTTAATTCCTAATTCTTGGCAGGCTTTGTATCTGTGGTGTCCGTCCAATAATGTACCATTGTGATTTACAATTAATGGAAACCATAACCCATATTGTTTTATGGACTCTTTTAACGAATCATATTCTTCCCTTGTTAGCTCTTGCACTAGACTGGAGTATTCGTTATTAATTTTAATTTGCATGTCGAATATTATATCGCTTTCTCCTCCTCTACTTGATGCTCTTCTTCCGTTAATTGCCGTACAATCTCCGTCCTGTAACTCAGATGCTTTATTGTAGCAATGTTTACGTCCAGGATCTTCTTTACTTATTCCAAGCCAATCTACTTCACCATTATTCTCCTTTACTTCCTGCTCTTTTTGAGTTTCTTTTTGAGTTTCTTTTTGTTTTTCTATTAATCGTTCTACCATGAGCAAGATATAACAAATACCGAATAAAACAAAAATCAATTCTGAATCAACTTTATTGTCTTGTTATAACAGGCTGACTAGGAGTTTTTAGTAGGTGTCAAAAAACCCAACTTATTCACTAAAATGCTCAAGTTTCGATGTATAGACAAAGAAGCAATTAGAGTGATATATATATGTCTATACTATTTTGGTGAAGATTCTCGTTAATAGTTTGAACCTTATATCAAAATTGCTCAGAAGAGGATAAAACTTCTCATACCTTTGCCACATTAATACAGAAATAATGGTAAGATGCTTGTTTTGGGATGCAGATCATATTTGCTTTTAAACTAGTCTTTATCATATAGTTTAATTGTTCATTCTTTGTACGGAGACAAGACAAGGATATTTGATAGCGGCAGTTTTTGATTTCTGATGAATAAAATAGCCTTCAAGGTCTGGCTCATATCCAATATATATCTATATATTTAGACATCTTATCTAAATAGCTGGCAACGCTTACCGGCTGGTCCAGAATAACTTATGGGAAGAGGCTGATAATGGCATACCAATTATTTCATATACTCTTTTTAAGGAGATAATGAGTCCACATGCTGAGCGTATGATTGTTCAGTCTGTCTATTCACAGAATTGGCATTCTTGCAAAATAATAATATGATTGTCAAGGAACGACTCAGACCATATCATTCCGTAAGAGTCCCGTAAGAGTCCATATCCGCGAAGGGACCTTTTATTTTGAAAACCTAGAGATATCTTTTTGCCTTAAGGTTCTTAGTACCAATTAGTGTCAGTACTTTTAGGATAGTTCTGTTTCGTATATTGATGAATGCATTACTCGCTATCAAACTATCGACTGTCAACTACAACAATTGGCCAATCACAGAAATGCGAGATCAAGTCTATTTAGGACTATAAAATAAATCAAATCAACTTATCAAAGACGTTATATTTGCTTCTCATCTACCAGCTGTTTCATATATCCAATCAGTTGACCTTCGTCATTAAAATATAAAGAGGGTTCATTAAGGTCCTTTTATAAGATTCTATAAGTTTTATATCGACTATTGTATAAATGATAGTACATGTTCGATATTGAAATAGACAGGATTACTTTTCTAGAGTCTTTAAACGACCTTTTATCAGCTGAAAACACAGTCATCGAAAGATTGAACAAAAGAATGGTGGAAACACCTCTAAACGAATCAAAGTCGATACTACAACAGCATCTGAAAGATGAACATAAACAACATAGCAGGTTGGAAAATCTGATTGTTTATTATGGTGGAAAACCGACAAATTCAAAAGCAGATTTAGTTTCTTTGGATAACTCATCAGATGCAAAGGCAAACAAAATGATTAAGACTGACAATCATAATACATTGAACAGTAGTACATACGTGTCAGAGGAGATTCACAATAACGATATGACTTTGACACCTGAAGAAATTGAGTCACTATATTCAAAAGAAGATGTAATAATAAAAAATGCTGAGATTTTATCGTATAAACAGATATTGACTGTATCTGAAAAATTAAAGGCAAAAGATGCAATTAATACACTAAAACAAAACTTGAAGGAAAAGGAATTGATGTTTAACAAAATAAAGAATATTCCAGCTAAAATGCTTCATCAAACAAACCATAAAAATGCTAAGAATGAATCAGTCAAGCTAGGATCTGCAATTGGTGATGTTTTGACATCATACTGGAATTCAAAAGAAAATCCTTCTAAAGTATATATATTTAATAGAAGAGTACATCATGGAGGAATTGGTGCTTTGTTGGGTTTATCATCCTTATACAAAAACCAACCAATTATTACAGGTATTTTGTCAGGGTTAGGTAGAAGTCTTGTAAAGGATGATTACAAAGATTCTAAAGAGTGGTTTTCTTTTAAGAAAAAAGAAAACGATGTAGACAAATAAATATTTCTGGATAGAAATGGTGTTGTGAATTAAAACGGGAAGGATATCGTAAAATATGTTTACCTGCGTATAAATGGAATTGGGAATAATGCTGTCTTATTTCTTGCCAATTCATAATCATGTGAACCCAAACGACTATTATTATCAACCGACTCCATATTATTATTGATTTTATTATCTAAGCGGTCACAGTTATCACCTATTTTAC
>JBEVTH010000121.1:0-7517 GCA_041156085.1 Candidatus Nitrososphaera maunauluensis | reverse complement strand
AGAATGGCTGCCTGCGGAGCAGTTGGTCGAGGGTTCGAATCCCTCTGGATCCGTATTTGTTTTCATTCGAATCCGCAAGGTTTATAGCTCATAATGTTTTAATAAATAGTGAAGTTGTCAGGAAAAACCATTGATAGGTCTATTTTACAGGGGGAATCTGTTGAATTATTCAGAGCGGCTATTAGAAGCCCTGCTACGCGTGATCCTTATGAAAGGCGTCTCATTGGTTTTTTGAGAACGATAAACCTGCTCCCTGATGATTTCGCTGCGATGGCAAAAAAGGATTCTTCCTCTGCCGAAAAAATGATAATATCATTTATTTCAAAACAAAATTCAAGATCTGAAAAAGGAGAAATAACGACAGGTACAGTTGTAAACTACCTGAAGGCGGTCAGATTGCTTTTAGAGATGAGTGATATATCTCTAAACTGGAAAAAGATAAGACGCGTTCTTCCACGAGCGAGAAGATATGCACTAGATAGAATTCCTACTGTCGAAGAGATTCATGGGATTATAGAAGCAGCGGACATCAGGGAAAAAGCATTGACTTTTGTATTTGTATCTAGTGGCATAAGGGAAGGTGCTATTGAGCACTTCAGAGTTGAGGATTATACTCAAATCAAAAGAGAGGAAAAAATGATAGCGGGTCGACTGGAAGTTTACAATGGAGATCCAGAGAGATATATAACCTTTATAACACCTGAAGCGTGTTATGCTCTAGATAAATATCTAGATTTTAGAAGAGAACATGGCGAGGAAATAAAGAAGAATTCTCCATTATTTAGAGATAAATTCGATCCAATCAAAGGATTGTACGGTCATGGTAAAAATAATTCCAAAGAAGTCGTTATACCGATGACTGCTCCTGCGGTAAGACAGTATTACAATAGACTTCTTTTTTCAATAGGGATTAGAAATCAAAGAAAAAGAAGACACGACTTTTCTGTCCATGGGTTTAGAAAATTCTTCAAGACCAAAGCTGAGATTGGTGGAATGAAGCCTATCAACGTCGAAACGTTAATGGGGCATAGCACGGGCATAAGCGACTCATATTATAGACCAACAGAAAGTGAATTGTTAGAAGATTATCTCAAGATTGTAGCTCATTTAACAATAAAAAGTGAGAATAGGTTAAAAACAGAAGTTGAGGAAATTAAAGAGCGAGATCATGTAAATGCAGATGCAATATCGACTCTATCAGATCAAGTCATGAAACTAATGGTAGAACTGCAGGAATTGAAAAAACAGCAAAAGTAACTACTCTTTTGAATTACTTTTCTCTATCTCCAAAAATTTAGAGTACTGACTAGTAAATTTACCTACATTGGTTATTAGGAATTCCATGAACTTTTTGTCTTTGACAAGCATCAACCCTAGTTCAGGCTCCTTAACTGTTGGAGATATGATAATACTCCTTTTGGCCGCTTGATTTGGATTTACCCGTATATATTTTTCGACATCCAAAGACGCTAATCTGAACGCAAGTGATTTTGCATGCCATTCTAGATTTTCTTCTAACCATTTTCTAACAGTTGATGTGAACTCCGAAGGCAATTGTCTAAGTGCTTTCTCCGAAATACCTGCATTCACTAATCCATAAAGCGTGATATCACATGCCTCCCGCAGATATTGGATTAGTGTAATTTGTAGCCTCCCTCCATACCTTTTAATCGTGTTATCTTGAAAGTATCGATAGAGTAGAGTTTTCCACTTCTTGTGGATTATTTAATCCATTAACATGTTCTTCTAATACTTGATTTCAGATCTGTAAATATGCCATTTCATTTCTTTTCTTAATGTAAGTTGTAGATAATTGGGATATAGTTCTATGTAAGCATATAATTTGATTATTCATTTCCTCTAATGCATGTTTTGCCATTGTCTTTTTGCAGTCAATATCTTCTACCTCACCTTTTAGCTTTGCATACTCATTTTGAAGTTCAGGGATTTTGTATGTGCCTATTTTCACTATCCTGACGAACGATTCTATGTCATTACTAGATGCTGCCATGCCTTCTCTCTTTAGCACTCTGTGTAGCTTTCGAAGACTTCTAAGGTAATGTTTGTTTTCCAAATAGATCTCATATACCTCGTCTTGGCCTTTCAACTTCAGGAATTCACGAAAATATTTGCTTGCTTCATTTTCCCTTAAGTCTAGTTCGATTGATACATTTACCGGCTTTTTTCCCTCACTAAATAGTTTGTATGCTTGAGTGGCCTTTTCATTGGGAGACTTGTTGCTATCTTTTATCATTGCAATTCCATGGCTCAGTCCGTGCTTTTTCAAAATGATGCCGATATCTCTAAGAGACATTTTTAGTGCTTCTGCAATGTAGCGAGTGCTTTTATTCTGTTTGGATAACTCGATAACCTGCTTTTCTCTTTCAATGTATTCATTATTATTGCTGTTATCTGTCTCCTGCATATACAATTAGTTAGAACATCCCAAGCTATAGCTTTATTGTCTGATACCCTTGATACCACAGCTTCTAGCTTGATATCACCTGTTACCAATGCTCTTAGATGACGAGGGAAAAGGATCAAAATCATATACCATGTGAAAGCATCATCCGGTTTTATCTTGATAATCTCATCATAACATTTGATGGCATCCTCATACTTACCTAATCCAACATATATCTGCAATACTGGAGTCTCCAACTACCGTCAGCTAAAAAATCAAGAAGGCCTGCATGCACTGGCTATTCTAGTCTATTCTATCAACTAATTAACTAACTATAGCCAGTTCATGCTAAGTTCTCCACATTTGACACAAACGACATCTGTCTTGTTGCTTTCATAATCATCAAATACGTAAAACTTGTCATGTCCGCATTTTTCACATTTCTTTTTATGTTCTGGTTTCAAATCTGTAATTAACTTTATTTCTGCCGCCAAACTATCACCTCCATGTATCAACACAACACACCCACATACCTAGCTAAATACTTGACTAAACCGGCAGATCAAACCTAGTCTAGTCATATGTTGCAACGTTGCCAATGTGCGACCTGCGGCAATAATCTTATCTCACATTACAGTCGTCGTTATGTGCGATAAATTGTTGTATAGTCCAAACTAACAAAATAGTATCGATGATGTTTAAATCTTACCTGACACTATCAAAATTTAACATCATTTTGTCTAGTAAAGGAGATAGCACAAACCCAAAACAAAATTCAGAAAAGTCGAAAAAAAGAACAAATGAGCAGAATGTTAGATCAATTGTTAATATGATTATGGGAGATGGTGATCGTTCTAACAATAATCCAATTGCCGTCATCATTGACGCGGAAACACTTGTGGCTCAAACACAGGAAAGGCTTTGGAAAGCCTTAAAAAGGCATTATCGATATGAATCGAACTTAAAACCCGGCCAAGAATTTCTTCATAGACATGTAAATTCAAAGATTCCTCTTGTGATTATGTACGCTGATCTGGTTGGATCAACTAGCATGAGCATGACTTTACCCGTTGACAAAATGGTTACCATAATTAGGTCATTTTCATATGAAATGTCTTGCATAGTACAGAGCCATGGAGGCTATGTATTAAAATATGTAGGCGATGCGGTTATCGCTTTCTTTCCATCCGGGTATAACAAATTGCTTGCATGCGACAGGGCGGTACAATGTGCAAAATCAATGATAACCGTAATCAAAAATGGAATTAATCCAATACTAGACCAATATGAGTATCCAGAACTCAGAGTGAAAATTGGTCTAGATGAGGGGGAAAGTGTAATTGTGCCATACGGACATGATAAGAGCTCCATAATTGATATTCTTGGATATTCTATGAGTATATCTGCAAAAATAACTTCACTAACTTATCCAAATACAATTACAATAGGAGAGGATGTCTATAGCGTATTGCACCCACAAATAAGAATGAAGTTTAAAGAAATCAAATTAAGCATTGAAGATTGGAAATACATCAACAGACAGACAGGTCAACTTTACAAACTTTATGCAAATAAGAATATACCTACTGTTAAAGCCCCAACGGATAAGAAGCTGTAGAATAATTATTGATTTGTATATGAATAGATATTTGTGTTTGATATACACATAATTCATTCTCATCTTTTTGTCAAAGCCTTCTGCATAGGCTTTTTAATTAGAAACTATGCACCTGTTTTATCTTGTGAATTGATGACTTTATTATTGGATAAATTGATATACAAATATTCTATGAATACTTGATAATAATTGAATAAATAATATTAAAATATTAAAATTGAAGTTTGTTTTGACATTGCCTGACTGATAATAATTGTAATATTCAAATAGGAACAGGCATTATTATGCTTCATTAATTAATTTGTCCATACCACACAGAGAAGAAGATGATCCCAAAACCTATAACCCGAAACATGGAGATAATGGACATCTAGATAATGCAGTCATAGTAGTATCAAATCCTCTTTCTCAACCTATACCATGGCACCATGCACTCTACAAACGACTGAAGTTGTTCCCTTGGTGGTTGCGCTACAATGTTGGCATTGCTAAGGAGGCTGTTTTAAAGGACAAGATAATTCATTTAGGCACAAGTATTGGGTTGCAAGATAAATGGATTAACAGTATTCTAAGGCATGCAGTATCGGAGTTTTCTAAAAAGGGACTCGGGTCAGATTACTATGGTTACCACAATATAGATCATGAGCTTGAGGCTGCTTACATTACTTTATTGGCTTTCAATAATAATAATAATAATAATAATAATAATAATAATGGAGTGAATAGCGAGGTTAATGATAATAGCAATAATAACTATATCAAACTTCAAGACGATATCAAATATCTCTTTGTGGCTGCTCTATTTCATGACTACGATCCATTAAAACAATTTGATAAACCCCATGAGGATTCAGTTGAATGGTTCTTGAGAAGCGACAAGAGAATTAAAAGATTCATTGACGATATAGAAATAAATATTGATATCGTAATTGCGATAATACATAGAACTGCATATCCTTTCAGAGGTGAGATAGCCGAACATGCCAAGAAGAGGATGCAGGAGTTATTTACGCGTGCTGGAATTCCTGAAAATGATACTCAAAGAGAGCATTATGAACGACTGGGATGGTTTTTGTCTGTTTCAGAACGCATAGCTGGTTATACGCTAGGAAATTTTGAGCGTGCTATGGAACTTGCGCGTCGAAACGCACATGCTCTAGGATGGCACCCCTCACTCATAAATGAAGAATCTGTAAAGTACTTTAGCTCCTTAAAAGAGGAAAAAAAGATGTTTGAATGTGTATTAGACGGTTTACCTGAAATATACAGGAACAATTTAGTTAATAATATACAAGCCTTCCGGGTGGCATGGCAACAGGAGATAGATATAAGAAATTCAATTAGATCTAGCAAGATCACTCTTGTTCCAGTTGTGGAGAATAGGATTGATAATAACAAGGATGACGACTACCAACAGTCCCTGGTAGGTTCAATATTAGATATACACAAACAATTACCTGCTCCAATACGTGTCGAGAAACAAAAGTTTAGAAGCATGTTATCTGACAGCCACACGATTCTTATCACCTTGAGAATCAATGACAATTCAGGAGAAATTGTTGGCTATGCAAAAGGCGGACCATTGGAAAATTATCAGCTTCGACGTGGGACATATGACGGGAATTTAGGAAAAAACAACACTGCATATATGGAGTATATGAGTATAAAGCCGGGTTATTGGGGAGCTACTGGAGGTCATCTTCTAAGAATAGAGTTCCTCAAACAAGCAAAACACAGAGGTTACACCTTTGTAACAAGTTATGTACACCGCCACGTCATACTCCACAGGATAAATGAAGGCGAAGATATAGAAATCGTACAGAAATACGACCCAGATAAGCTCGACTACTATAGGATAGACTTAAGAAAGTTAGTTACTCATACCACAGTACCTCAGTCAAAAGTATTAGAAGCAGATCCAGGATTAGATGAAAAATCTATACCAATTATAGAATAGACCGACAGAAAATACTGCTTTAGGTGCACTAAGGCAGTATTTGTTTCTTCTTCTGGCATTACGCGGCCATAGGTTTGACGGCGTAGACGCGAACCTGGTAAGATATCACTTGCATGAACATGTTCGGAGATTATCCTGCGTTTGCGCCTGTATTTCTCGGCTAAATTTTTTTAGGATATTGTTAAATTCAAAATCTGTTTTTATCGAGAACACTTGTCTAATTATAATTACAATAGTCTAGCTAATAGCTTTTAATTTAACAACCAATTAACAAACAAACCAATCAAACCTTTCAGTTTTTCGCTCTGTGACTACTTATCACTTTCATTTCCACGTTTGTCATTTATGAAAAGTAGAGAAAAATAGAGAAAAGAAGAAGCTGTTTTAGGATCATAGCACCTATTAAGGACATCGCTATAGGGTTTCGTGCTATAATTGATTAACCGTCAGATAAGACTAGAACACGTCATCTCATTTGCTGATGCCATTTTTGCATTCTCTATAACTTTTATGGCCATTTCACTTCATATACCAGAGTTAGCACAAAACCTTACCCAGGCACAAGTTATTGACAAATTGTTAGAATCAATTCCTGAATTTGAGATCTATGTGATTAGCTTCTTTGTCGTAGGTCTTTATTGGATTTCATATCATCAAATCTTCAATCATATAGCCGGTTCTCATTCAACTATTACATGGTTAACTCTGGTGTCTTTATTTTCCATAACCCTTATCCCACTTACTACTAACCTGCAAATAGGTTATGTTCACTATCAGATTGTATTTGCATTATATGCATTAGTCTTGACCATTGCTGGAGCATTGCTAACAATAACGTGGCTGTATGCTACAAAGAATAAGCTGATAGATGAGGATTTAACTCATATTGAAATACATCGTATTTCAATAGAATCTATTCTTTCTCCTACTGTATTTTTATTATCAATTTTCGTTTCCTTTATTGATCTACGAATTGCCTATTACTTTTGGATAATACTAATACCTGCAAAGGTAATATTGCGTAAGAAATATCGTTCTTAATTATCTTAATCCTTCTAGCCGTATGAATTTAGGGTTATCCAGTGCGAGTCTACAACCAAGGCTTCAAAGATGGTTGTACTGACCAAAAAGCAGGAACACTAACCTATGACTCTCAGGGAACACTTGACGAATCGGTATATGATAAATATGGAAGCTCACAATATATTCTACAATCGGAACTAGGTTGTAGCGACGGGATTGATGCGTGTAAATGATCATAATGCTTTTTACTGTTACAACGACGATCTAATCTTCTACGCTTGGAAGAAGTTCGAAATGCAAAACACATACTTGTTGTTTATGTGCTTGGATATCCCAAATCCAAAACGGTTTATCTTTGGAAATTTCGGATAGTTTTGATTGTTGTTGTATTGCTGTTTCTAATCTAACTCTTTTCGTTAGGTCTTTGAATGTCACATCCAGTTACATACTAAGAGTAAAAATCTTAGTTTTAGTTTTTACTCCTCATTAGATTCTTCACAATTACGAGTAATATC
>JBEVTH010000120.1:0-7534 GCA_041156085.1 Candidatus Nitrososphaera maunauluensis | reverse complement strand
GATTCAATCCATTTTTTATGTTTGTTTTGTTGATAAGCAACTATCATCAGCACCAAGGTGGAATGCCTATCCTGAAGCGATACGATACATAAATTCTCAGATTTCAATGGTATTGTTACTCTGTGTGTATGAGAATACACTTCCTACTCAAATATGCTGAAGCATTGAAACCAAAGGTTAAGTTCGTCTTCTGCTGCTGTAACAGTAATCATTTCCTTGATTCGGTTATTCGTAATAATCTATACTCCAAACTTTATAACAAAATTACTAGTCCTAGGAGATATGGTAGAACTAGGATTTCCAGACATGCTAAGTTTAGCACAAACAATTGGAATAGTAGGAACTATGATATTGACATTGTATTTCTCAAAAAGGCAAATACAAAGTCTGTCAATAGACCAGCAAACTAGAGTTTTAAATGATCTAGATGAAAAGGTTCGCAAGATGGCAGAGATTATAATAGAAAAACCATCCATGCAAAAAGTCATATACAATAAACTTGAAAAGCCATCAGAAGAGCTAGCATTTGTATATTATATTCTATGGATTTGTTCTCACGCATATTCAATGCGTCAAAGAAGTGTGCTTAATGACACTGAATGGACAGGATGGCTACAATGGATGAAAAATTGTTTTAGGTATGGAACTATAGGCGAACAATGGAAACAAATACAATCAGAGAGATGGCTAAATCCTGCTTTTGAGGATTTCGTTAACAGAGAAATAGTTGAAGCTAGACTTTGAAAAGACTGGAAATAATAAATTCCGACTAGATCTCAAAGACATGTGGCTTTCCTTTAAGACAACTTTTAATAGGTTCCAAAGCAGCCTCTTGGTTTGCCCTTACCACCATACGATTAGATTATCTCTGTTCTCTCGAAGCAGAGGATTTACCTATTATCAGACATGGCGGCAACTCATCATTTCTATAGACACAACAGGCCTTTACCTCTTGTGCAGATTCTGAATGATGATAACGTTCTTCTCTTTTGGCTAGTCGAATGTATCACTATAATAGAAGCTTGATTTATAATGTCATGTTTAAATTAGTTGATTGGAAGTTTTGCAATTCCTGCAATTTTTGGAATTGCTTGCATATAACATTTTATCTATCTGACTGCCTTGTCCTAATTTCATCAGGATTTAATTATTGTATCAACATTAATTCATACATATACATAATGTCGTCATCATCACCATCAGCCTACGTTCTAATTGATTGTGAACAGGGTTTCGAAGAAGAGACTATCAAAGAACTGAAGCAATTGCCAGAAATAGTAGAAGTTTATCAGACTCTTGGTGCTTACGATTTAATTGCAAAGGTTACTGCGGATACATTTGACAAACTAACAGAAATTATTACCTGGCGTATAAGAAGAATTGATAGAATAAGATCAACAATAACTTTAATTGCAATTGAAGGTCAGTCATAGATAGATAGATAGATAGATTTGCCCTCCTCCCTCTGTGAGTAGTGATCCAATGTTTTTAATATCAAATCCAACTTTGCTATCTGTTTCCTAAATTGGTTTGTCGTAATATATGTGAAAGACTAGTTAAACCAGAGTTTCAATACAATCAGTATACTAAATCAGAAATATTGTAGACAATGTGAGGTTTATATTCATCATAATGGTTTATTCTGCCCTTGCTGCGGAATGCAGTTAAGGATGTCACCGACTAGGAAGAGTGATAAAGAAAGGATCAGGAAAAGTAGACAAATGAGAAGACAGAATCTCATTATAGGTTCATAATAATATCAAGACAATCATCAGCTTCTTGTTGTCTTCTTTCATGTAATGAAAAGTCTCCTCGGAAATGTTCTACCTAAGACTATGAATGTCGTCATACTCATCCTCCTCCATGGACGAGAGGAAAATGTAGCAGAAAACCTCTCGTCAGCAGAACAGGAGGATTTGGCACATTGGAGTGATCTAATATACACAAAATCATATTTATTAATTGTAATCAGTAGTATCTATCAACAAGATAGAAAGATAATGTTGTGCAGTTAATTGGACAAAGAACGCAAACTTCTGTAGCTCAAACTATCAAAGATTTACATTTGTTTTTAGTGTATAGATATAATAATATACGAAAGAGAAATTACAACATAAGCAATGCTTAAGCATCTCTACATCTGGTAAAATAGGAAGTATTAGCTAAATCACTAAAAAATAGATTGTAAGCACTCTAATAAGCATAATAGACGAGGAACTGCTCCAAATTGGAGCAAGGGGTTTTTTTGTTGCCTCTTCCTTCTAGTTTATCTTTTGGCGTTTTTAATTGATGATAGAGTGTCTGCAAAGTAAGATTTGTCCAGGGGCCTTATGATTAAGCTACCCAATTTTCACCAGGAAATCTTAACAAGCAACAATCAAACTTGACCTTTTAATCTCTAATTCAATTTGCAGCTGGATTAAGCCTCAAAAATAAGGAAGATAATAGTAACAGTGCACCTACTTCTCCATGAGGTATCCTTCTATTGAAAGCGTATACTTTTGATCTGTATCTAGAATTCCAATATCTTGTATCGGGTCATAATTTTACAATTATACAGGATTAACGGATCTAATTGTCTGTAAAAAGCTTATTACTTGTAGCTTAGTATTATCTATATGACTACAACAGTAACAGTCAGGTATAGTGCAGAAGGTTCTCCTAATACTGTAATGACTTTTGATTTAACTAATATAGATATTGAAAGTATAAGGAAAGAGCTGCCGTTGAAGAAAACCTAACTAGACGTAAAATTCAATGTTGATCCGCAGAAGAGTAGTATTAAAATAGATGAAGCATCGCTTAGAGAAACTTAATGAAGCATTATAGGCATACTTCCTAGATTTCTTTCTATCATTGATCCTTTCATTATTTATATATTAAATCATTGTTGAATAATTATGTTGATTAATTGAAAAGACTAATGATGTTCAATTATAATAATGATGATTATTAAAGAAATTAACAATAACAACAACTATTGTATTGTCCATGGAGTTATGCATAAACACGCAGACAGTACGAAATATGCGATTATTGCTTACATCACCAATATTGGATGTATCCAAGGACTGTATATTACAGGCATGGATTTGCAACAAAAGATGTTTTGATGTGTGATGATTATAAATATTCTAAATTCTTTAAAATTTTATATCATATGATATTTTGTATTATTCATGATAGTTTTGAATCATATAAATCAGAATGGATGTTAATATATGATATCATAGGGACATTTTCAGATAGACCGATTTTCTGAAAACATCTTGTCTATTTCTATTTGTTTCAATTTACGAATAAACATTTACGCCTATAATATTTATACAACTATGAACATAAAGTACTAACATTAATAATACATATCTTATACAATAATTTAATTTAAGATATCTTTACACTTATTATAAATAATATTAATATGCTGGTCTTGAAATATACACTTTATGCCTTCCTTTGACTGGGATAGTTTAGCAAAGTCACAGAAAATAGTAAAGACCAAAGACGAACGAACATGTGGGAATTTAATGGCAGAATACAAGGATAATATCATCATAATAGAAGGCATTATAAAGTCTCATGAATATATGATTCCAAAATCTAAAGTAATTGATTATGATGGAAATGAGATTTATCTTGATATATCATATGATATGTTATCAAGTTTCGAATTTTAATAATATATGTATACTTCAATATATTGCAGCAGCTAGAAGGTTGAAGGGCTAGATAGGTAGGACTCAGGCTGACAGACCTACTGTCGGATGAAGTATATACATACTTATTCTTACTATTTATTGGTAAGGATTATCTAATGGATGTAGAGATTCTATCCTCCTATTGTTTTTTGTGCCTGTGTAGTCCATGCTATTTTTCCATTAATTGTCCATTTAGCACCACCTAAATCTCTACCACCTGACCCTTGTGCTTTTGGAACATCAACTTCAAAATCGTTAAAGCTAATTATGGTAGACATATTCGTACCTGTTAATTTTTCTACAACTTGACCTGTTATTTCAGCCCATTGGCTTTATGATTTTTGCTGATTTTTGATATTCTCATTCCTATCAATATTTTGACTCATGTTGTAATATAGAGATGACTTCGGATTTATAGGATACAATTTAATTTGTGCCATATCCATTAGCAATCGCAGTCATCAAAGTAGCTGTCTCAATCTGCTATACCAATATCAATTCTAAATCCTCGCACATTGGTATCATTTTGAGTTTGTCAAGCATTGTCTTCATGAATAAATTTATGTATAATCTCCAAAATAGCTAAGAGATCAATCTGTAGATTATATGTTGCTGTTGCTGTTCTTCTTTGTCTAATTCTTGGTCATCATCATCTTCCTCCTTCGCTGTTCTGAGCAAGGAAATAGTGTTGTAGGCAGTATCTATCTTATCGCTAAATCAAAAATCAATGATAGAGGACACTCCTTTACTTGTGCTCTTCCTCCTTCAGTAAAATCGATTTGCAGAAACCTTTTGTTTTTGGTCTTGGAAATTCCGACAGTAAAGCAGCAATAATATATCCAGCTGTATTACTACCATTGTTTCCTCTTCTTTCCGCCATGTTGTTAGGAATAATTAAAAACAAATCTTCATTTCTATTTGACTGATTAGGTGAATACCATTTGTGGAACCCACATGTGGAATTTGTATGTATCTTTAAAAAGATAAGATGTTATATCAGCAAGCAGATATGAAGAAAATAACTCTAATGTGGTACTTGATGTTTGCAGCGGCAACGGTATTTGGTTTGATATACATTAGTGGTTATTCAAATGGATACCATTTACAACCAGCATCAGCTGCCAAAGCCAAAACCTCTGCCACTACCAATACTATTCAATTATCAACAAAAGAAGTAAAACCAGGAGTCTATAATTGGATAGATGCTAGTAATGGAGCATCTAATCCCACATTAAAGGCGTTTGCAAACTCAAAGAATATCATAAGAATCCAGAATCCTACAGATACAAAACATGAGTTAATCATAGATACGGGAGCAGACGTATTACCATCAAGTGACGATATAAATCCAAGTGCTTCTGGTCAACTATCTTTTAGTCCAACTATGGCTGGCACATTCACATACCACTGTGCATATCATCCATTTACAATGAAAGGAACCATCCAAATAGTCAGTAGCGGCAACCCATAATTTTCCTTTTTTCTACCTTTTATTTGTATTCGCAAGTACCGTCTATTATAGCTCTATGTAATGTTAAAAAGAAATTCTGTTCAACATTAATCCCTTGGTATTAACAGAATTAATATTGGATGCGCTGAGTTTAGCTAAACACGACTAATCTTTTTTCCATCTATCGTGAAGCCCTTATCTCTTTTGCCTCAGCTTAATCGTACCTTTGAATGAGTTCCATCACAGTATAGTTTCGTATTGGTTGCACTACACCTACACATGGCAGCAAAAACATTACTGTCTACTACTATAACATTATGATACCAATGGATCAGATACCTTTGCTATAAGCCATTATTTCCTATTTATTTATGACAGTAGATATCCAGAAGGCAGGAACATACAAGTATGTTTGTACACTACATCCATGGATGCAAGGTTTAGTTACAGTAAAGTAATAGGCGTAAACATTCATCTTTTCTTTTTGTTTTGCATACAAAAAGAAAGCTCCGGAGGTCTTCTATATGCAAAGATTACCAAATATTCACCATTTAGTTATCATCAATACTAGATCAAATGAAAATCAACAATATTCTTAAGTAATACTAGATTTTACCTAAATCATGAGATTCTTAGTTCGAGCCAGAATTCCGACAGAAGCTGGAAACAAAATGGTACAAGATCCAGACTTTCTAAAGAAACTTGAAGAGTATATCAACAAAGTCAAGCCTGAAGCAGCATACTTCATGCCATCTGGTGGTGAGAGAACAGCTGCGTTTATAGCTAACATAGAAAGTAATGACCAGATACCTTCTTTGGTTGAACCATTATTCCAATGGATGGGTGCTAACGTGGAAGTGTTCCCTGTAATGAACTTTGATGACCTGAAAAAGGGGCTTTCAAAAAGAACTTAAAGCAAAATGATAGTTATGAACATCAATAAGACTTCATTAGCAATCATTGCCATTGTTGCAACATTTGGAATTTTAACAACATCTACTACTATACAACGAGCCATGGGAACTAGTATTACTACTACTACCACAACACTTCCTCTATCGCTAGGAAATCCATATTACGTAGAGGTATAGTAAACATCTCATTATTGGTTTCTTTTTATTTCAACTCGTTGTCCATTAACAATGCAAGGCGTATTAATGTCTTCATTCCAGCTCTGATTGAATATCATTTCTTCAAATTCTTCTAGTGTATTTTTTCTTGCATAATGCAAATCAGCCTGATCTATCAATGTTAACCATGTAACTTTGTCTCCTTCATATACTGCGTATAAATATTGATAATGATCTCCATTTGTTTTTCTAAATAATTTTGGCGCAGACATTTTTGCATCATGTGAATATCCAATAAGTTTGATTTAAAACTATTTTTAGGTAACATATGCTAAGGAGCTAGCCAAGCAGAGGCAAATGAAGTCATACAGAACACAGACCAAAAATACTCTGAACAGTTTGCAAAATAGACACTAACGATAACTTAAGCTTGCATATGTGTCGATATAGAGGTTTAATTTACATTAATAAAAAAAGAATGATGAATAAGAGATTTTTCGGAATTCTCTTTACTCATAAAATTGAATATTATAAAAAAACATTTTGTGTGATGTAGTAACTTACATTTTATATTATCAACATACTCAAAGAGAGTAAATTTTTCAGGAGATAAGTTTCCACCACATTACACTCACTATGAAACGTATATCAAATTAATTTGAAAGCAATTCTATAATTTTCCTTTGACAATCAATATATGTAGCTTAACCTGTTCTGATTTTCATCAGATTTTTAAATGATTCATAAGATTTTCTTATTAGTTTGCAGGATAACATTTGAATAATTATATAAGATATACTAATTTATTTATAGAAATTAGTTCATAAAATAGTAAAATGAGTAAGATTAAAGGACTATAGACATTTCTATATGAAGAAATGCTGATGTATACTATTTATAAAAAATTATAGATGTTGTGGCCTGATGAATACAAAAATGAACGCCTTGGCACTGCTTACAGTAGCAGCAGCATCAATCGTAACTACAGGCTTGATAGTTATACCATCCATAGCAACAGCACAGAATGTACCATTAGGTGCACCTTTGGCCGCACCGCTAGCAGCTAAGAAATGTGACCCACATGGCTGTAAAGGCGATAAAGGCTATTACACCGAAGAAGGTCATCACCACTGTTACAAAGGTAGTCCAGGATGCTATAGTAACAAAGAGAAGGATAGCACATAGCTTCAGGAAAAACTTAATCAAATAAGGCAAGGATTAGTTGCTTGAAATTTTGATATCCTTTTCTTCTTTGCGCGCTGTAATCAAAATACGCATTACTTACGATTCTTAGTTCATCATTAAATATAATAGAT
>JBEVTH010000119.1:639-7538 GCA_041156085.1 Candidatus Nitrososphaera maunauluensis | reverse complement strand
TGGCTGCGACACTTGGCTTAGAATCCAATCAGGTGGATATAGTAAAGAAACTCCACTCGAGGAGCAATGTTTATAGCATAAAATATAGAAAAAAGAAAAATTGTAAGGATAGCAATACTTATTGATTTAATGGAGATCTGACTAGATTTGCTGTGACGAATATACACCTAAAATTCGCACATACTCAACCAGTTTATCATATAAATCTTATCAATAGGATAGGCTTCGAATAATAGATAGAGCGCCTGCGAGTTAGTTTAATTTTAGGGTAGGACTCATACAGTAAGTTAGATGAATCTTAAGATCAGTCTAAAACCTTGCGTTAATGACTGCAAACAGGTTCTATGTTTACTGTAATTAATAACCCTGACAGTCTACTTACCTAAGGACATGAAGAAGGAGGATCCTCGATTACAATTCGTTGTCAGGGAAGCTTATACTAAAGATGTAGGCCTTGGAATTGCTCGAATAGGTTTTGATTCTATTCGTGCGCTATTTGGTCTTACTAACGGTATTATTGAAATAAGTGGAGGTAAAACGTGATAGACCATCTGCAAGTGCTTACTGCTTGTCTCTTCAGATGAAGGTAAGGGAATTAGATTTGATGGTCTTATAAGAATTAATGATAGCGTTGTAATAGGAGATACTGTAGTAGTAAGAAAAATCAAGGAAGTACCAGCTTAAATGGTTATAGTTTCTCCATTAAAGCCAATATCGCTCATGGATATAAGGTACTTGATTGATGTCCTTGAGGGTATTTCTATAATAAAATGAAATACTTTGATGATTCCTTATTTTGGTGGGAGACTTGAATTCCAAGTTACTTATTTAAGTCCTATTGTTGATGCCATATTGATCAGTCAAAATACAATACTCAGTATTTCCAATTAAAACTAATCAAAATTGATAATAAGAGTAATTATTATCTATCCTTAAGGGAATATCTTAATTGCTCTATTATAGAGGATATTAACAAGGACTTGAAAAAACTGTGGAAATTTACTTACAGAATAATACTGTATTTTGAAAAAAGGATAAAAGTTGTCAATTAGGATGTTGCTGCCGATAATTTGCTAGTTTCCTGGATTACTATGAAATTAAAATATCTTGAAATGTAGCATTTTGTCATTCTAAACTCCACACATATCAGGTAGATAACTATGACTCCCTTAAAGTGAAATCTCATGTTTGGCGTAGCGATATAATTATGAACCTTTTTGAAATTAACATTTTGTTTAACATTCCTATTGAAAAGAAACCTAAGTCAATCTAATTAAACTCGATTAACAATGTGAGTTAACATCGTTAATGATTATAAACCAAGATGACAATCTTCGACAACTATGAAAAAGGTTGAATCTCCCTTACACTAAGGTGGGTGAAATCTGCTATCATATTGTCTGATCTAAATGCTGCAATTGGACCGGCGTTTGTTAATACTTGGTCCTTTGGTTTTCCACAATCAGCGCTATAGAATTCCTTATCAGAACTATTAGCATACCAACCACCATTATCTGTTAGATCAGTTACTTTTATCCAATGATTATTGTTATTGTCATCTAGATATGACTCCATTTTTACTGCACTATCATTATTAATATTATATATCACAACCTTCCAGCCAATCCACCTACCAACTATCGGGCCCGTGACTTTAGTGTGAGCCAATTCATTTGTGTATCCACCCGGAAACCATATCTCTTTTTTCCAACCTACCGTACCGTCATTATGTATGCCACCATTCAAAGCAGTACCATCGCAGCGAATATGATCATTATGGATATCACCTCTTGCAAGCCAAGCAATATCTATTGGTATGCCTTTATTATGACGGTCGATAGAAGTTACTTTAACATAGCCTGTTATTTCCACGTTCTTCCACATTGACAGCCCAGAAGGAGTAGAAACATGCATTCTAACCTGTGGGTTTGTATTGCTCCACGAACCGTCACTTTGTCTAATTAGATTCTGACCAGAACCAATATTGAAGATACTATCATTTTTTGGATTGTCCATATTGATATACCATTCTCTTCCGCCTTTCTTAGTTGGATACAACTTTTTTACTCCAAACTTATCAACTGGTTTTTGGATTGATGCCTTCATAGTAGGTGTATTTGTTGCTAAATGATAATCTTTCGATGTTGTCGTTGTCATCGTAGTCTTTGGAGTAATAGTGCTATCAGTGTGGTTTCTATTTACTGTGGTATTTGTACTATTATTGTTGATAAATGGTATCTGACTAGAAGATTTTTGTGGCAAGTAGATTATTGAAATAGAGATCAAAATAACCAGGATAATAACAGTAGTAAAACTAGTATCGATGCTAAGACTTCTTACCATAAAGTTATCGTTCCTACGTAATTATGCATTATAAGGGTTGCAGAAACTACAACTTTTTGATTAAGAACCAAAGAATTATGATATATTAATCTATAAAACATGGTAGAAATATCTAATGATAGCAATAAATTTCATATACATATCCTGGGTATTTTCTATTGTACTAGAAAATTCTTAATACGATATTGAAGCTCGCTAATCTTCCAACAGATAATTGATTCCTTTGAAATAAAGAAATGAGGTCTATTGAATGGATTAACTTAACGCTATGTCTGGGCCCAAAATTTGTGTCGATAACAATTCACACCCGACCCGGCCCATTTCACCTCTCTTATTGATGATTTCGTTTGAGTTGCAGATAATCGCGTTTGGCTTTGTTCTGTTTTTCGGATTATCTTTCAAAAGATTATTCCAAATATCCATTGCCTCTTTGTACTTGCCGATATCTGAGAGTGTGAACCCTTTATTGGTTAGTGTTACCCTGTCATGTGGTTCAATCTTCAGACTTTTATCAAGAGAATCAAGGGCTTCTTTAGACTTGCCTAACCTTCCTAATATATCTCCAGTATAAGACCATGCCTCAGCATCATTTGGGTTTAATGAGAGAACCTTCCTAAATATGGCAAGCGCCTTTCGATACTCTCCATCTTCAAAAATCTACACCTTTGTTATAAAGTTCATCAAGGTATTCTTTATCGATCTTATCCTCATTATATTTTTTAGATTTCTTTAAGTTCCCTTCTTTCGATGTTATTCACTAATTCTCTGATACCTTGGTCTTCATGTCCTCGCATTCTGTAATGAGGGATTTGATCCTTCAGTATTTCAATGCAAAGGAGGAAGTGGTAAAGAATACTGCAGGGGTTATGACAGAAGAGTGATGGACTCAACCAACCGTTCCTAAATGAGCGAGTTTCCTTTACTGTTGTTAATCATAATAACAAATACTGATTTTAACAAAATAACGTAAGAGTTCTTGAGCCCAATCTGCAACGAAAATGCAACGAAAAAGATAGCATATTGCATCTACTAAACCGAAAAGCTATAGGTTGTAACCTATGCCTATGGAAACAAACAGAAACTACGCAAATGAACCAACCGTTGGAATCAATTTTTTTGAAAGCATTCCTCCAGTTGGATTAGAAAACTATTCGTCTAGATGGAAGAACACTATTGAAGCGACACATTCAGCTCTTGCCCTCATTCTTTCAAACAACTTTTTAGACAATGATTCAAATCAAATTGACAATATACACATTTACTCTTAACATATGGAATACTCGAGCCATTATATCACCATAAGGTTGTACCTTAACCTTGGCATATGTTATGTATTGCTGTCTCAAAAATAGAAGGCATTTCCCTTGCTAACCCTATTGAAATGAGTAGATATTTCATCAACAATAAAAAAATCATAATAACTAGGGTCTAGTCTTCAATGCTTTCTTAAGGTTATCCAAGATTTCTCTTCCTCTTTTCAAATCGTCGATGTAACAATCGACAGCCTTCTTGAATTCATCAAAATAAGTTCTAATCCAGAATGTATACCTTTTCTCACTTTGAATATATTCTATCCCATGGCGGCCAAAGTTGCTCATATCTATGTCGGCATTACTGTCTATCATATATGCACGAGCCAGACCGCATCTTACGTCACTGTAGATGTCCAATGTTTGTAATAGTCTTTCATAATAAGAACAATCAAGCCGTTTTAGAAATGCTTCAAGCGTACTCCTCCTTCCTTCCTCTCCACGCTTAGCGATAATTTACCCCAATACCCAATATAGCAGCAAAGTTCGGCAATCACCAACAGGATTATATTATATAGGGTTTGCAGAGCTGTTCTGATTTAGAAAGATAGGTTCAAAGAAGCTTTGGCCATTGATAAAAGACCAGATAATTCAACAATGAAAGAATGTATTTTGGTATTGATAAAGAAAAGAAGGATAAATAAATAACTGATACCATCTTTTGGTATTACAAGCCAAATGAATTTAGATGAAAGATTGTCCCAACTTATTAAAGATGCTAAGGATTGGGAGAGAATGGCTACTAGTGTCAGTGGAGTATTCCTGTTAAAGCTACCTTCATATAAAATAAGATCAGCATCTGTCGCTATTGAAATTAATCCAGTTGACGCCTCTGGCTTACCTACTAAAAAGAGAGGTGTAGTTATTAGGTCTGCTTCAGAACTAAACGAAATTAACAGCATTCTTACAAACCCAAAACTAGCTGTACTTGCAAGAAGTATTGATACAGTAAATCCAAAACGATCAGGATCGGCTTCAACTGGAAGTTCAGATGTGTTCGAGATTTAATATCTTTGAAGTTGAATATACTATGATGGACATTTCTGATATGCTTACCCTAACACAAACAGATTGAATGGTAGCCTAGCCCAGTATCTTTATTATTCATTAGCTTCATAACATCATCACATACATATGTACTTACATTTAGATCCAGAACTTAGACCTGATATCCCTCATATGTCTCTAAAATCATACATACTCGTGCCTGTTAGCTTATCCGTTAGGAAGTTTCGCGATTAACACAAGGAGAGCATATTTTGACAGTCAACAAAGAGGCGAAGAGTCTTGGTATGTCTTGGGAAAAAAGTACGGTTATTCCCAGTCGGTGAAAGTTGGGGACACTATCTATGTATCAGGTCAAGTGAGCCATGACGATACGGGCAATATTGTTGGTCTGGGAGATATGGAGGCTCAGATGCGTCAGGCATACGCCAATATCAATAAGGTGCTCGCTCAGTATGGAGCAACGATGGATAACATAGTCGAAGAGACACTTTTTGTGACAGATATGAATACGGCCTTCGCTGCCGCAGTCAAATGCAGGGAGGAGATCTATTTCGGTACCCCTGTTGTTGCAAGCACCATCGTACAAATTCAACGTCTTGCATTCCCTGAGCTTATGATCGAGATTAAATGTGTTGCCAAAGTATAGAATTCTGTAAATAAATAAATATATAATAAATAATTATTATCTATTTGAATTTTATTTCAAATGTTAGAAAGTGTAAAACTTTGAGCTGCCAGAATGGATCGTAATCTTCTTCTTGTTCTTCTCCTGTTGAAGATGGATAATAATTTCTAGTCGTCCTGAGTCGACCTAGGTTTTGAAGGTTATTTTATCACATAGACTAGGACCAATTAATAAAGACATACAAGCATAATGCATACACAGAAAAAGCATAAAGATATCTTTGACCAAACGGATCTTACATCAAGCGTGAAAATGCAAGAGCTTGAAAGATCACGAAGGAAAAAGTGCAAGAAATGAGCACAAAAATGCAACTTGAATGGCGTAGAAAACAGGTATTTGAATTGAGTAGTAAGGGCTACAATCAAACACAGATAGCCAAGATACTGCAAATAAGTGAATCTATTATCAGAGACTTAGATCTATTAAGACAGCGATCTAAAGAGAATATCAAAAATTATGTTGATGAGTTGCTGCCACAAGAATATGAAAAATGCTTGGTTGGCCTTAACACCATACTTCAAGAAGCATAGTCTACTTCATATAATACAGAAGATAAAAGAGAAAAGATACAGGCATTGTCATTAGCAAAGGAATGTTATTCTATGAATCTTGATTTACTTACTAATGCTACTGTAGTTGACGATGCTATCAAATTCGTGACAGAACATACTAATCATAAAAAAACCAGAGAGTAGCAGAAAACAAGAGCAAGGTGACAATGACAAGAATGAGATGATCGAGACTAGTAGTAGTACTACAAATAATCAGATCTTCTGATTACAAGTTAAATGCCTGTAGAATCTATCAAGATAACGCGAATAATCGACATTAATGTTTTTAATCATGCATGCATTATATTACTACTACTACTACTACCGCCAATCATAACGTAGTTCAAAAGGTTTTGGTATACTTACTCATTTTCACTTCTTTTTCTTCTGTCAAACAATACTTTAGCATATGCTCCTACAAATCCGCCTGCGAAGAGACCTATGAACTGTCCATATGTTCCCCAAAAATCTTTAAACTGATCGCTAATATTTTTAGGTGCTATTACATCCACAGTCAAACTTAATGGTCTGGTTAAATAACCTACTGTTGGGAATTTTTTAGATAATTCAAACTCAGGATTTACCGTTCCACCTCTTGTGTTAATAGATATTGGCTTTGTTATTGTCGCTGCAGATGGCTCTCGTATTGTTACAATCAAAGGTATTGTGTAAATACCTAATGGAGTTTGCCTAGGAACAGCTATCTTAAATAAAGGAGGTTGGTTTCTTTGGGCAACTACATGCAATTCACTTGAGTTAAAACCTGATCCTATATCGTAATAATTATTATTATTATTATTATTATTATTATTATTATTATTATTATTATTGCTATTACCGGCTACAGTTACATTACTAACATCATTAGAGAAGCCTGAAGTTGACATTATCCTGGCTGGAATCAGCTGTTCTTCTCCCTGCCTTATCGTTATATTGCTTGGTGATGTGGTTATTTCTAACCTCGGTGGAGGGATACTTATCCAACTAGTAAATTGTCTAACC
>JBEVTH010000119.1:0-629 GCA_041156085.1 Candidatus Nitrososphaera maunauluensis | reverse complement strand
ATTTTTTTTTTGTTTGGTTTTTTTTTTTTTTAAAACTGGGTTGTTGGTTTAATTACAAAAATATTAATTTTTATAACATCTTTTTATTTAAACGACTCTGCTGAATAGAATAATAGATTGTATTTGCTAGGGTAATTTATAGAGCTCAAGTCTAAATGCAAATTAACATAACCTTGACCCACCGTAGAGTCAGAAACAAATTTTGTAAAATTTATTTTTGATCCTATCAGTCTATAGCCACCTGTTGATGACAGATGATAAAGATATCCACTCAATTTACCTGCCACTGATTCTACATAAAAATCATAATCAGCTCCATTATATCCTGTCTTTGTATTGGAGTCAGCATCAATGAGCATTCCATAAGTAATCCTTCTGAATGGTTGATTGTATATAGCAGAAGAATTTTTATTAAAACCAGAAGCTAACCACGTTGTAGAATTTAGAATCTTTCCATCACTAAAGTAATCAACCGCTAGTATGTCAGTATAATTAGATTTTAGATGTGCATCACTATTGCCATAAGTCTGAACCCAATTATGGTTTTTATTAATCATTTGTTGAAGTTCAAAAGAGGGTGATACAGCAATAGTTTTGTGAAAGAAAGGATTTAAGGTTAGTATTACGAC
>JBEVTH010000118.1:0-7588 GCA_041156085.1 Candidatus Nitrososphaera maunauluensis | reverse complement strand
TTCACCCCTGTTTTCGCTTGCAGCTTCTAAGATCAACGCAATTATTTCAGACATACTCCTATGCTTCATGTTTGGTTTCTCCTAATCTCTGTGTTTTAGGTTCTATTGTTGGAATTCCTGAAACCATTCAATTGTCTCTCAAAAAAATTATTGGTGAATTAGCTCCCTAACTATTGATTACTGCACTTGAATAGTCCCTTTCATTGTCGTTGGATGATATAGGCAATGGTATTGGAAAGTTCCGCTTACACTAGGCGTAAATGATAGTAGTTTTGAACTACCAGAGACAATGTCTCCACTTGATGCAAGTTGTTTGCCGTTCGGAGCATCGATAATTAATTGATGTTTGGCATCTGTGGGATTTTGTAGTTGTATAGCCTTGTTAGTACCGGCATTGAGATTCAGAGTTGGATTGATTTGTCCACTGGTAGTGTCTACCCATCTGTAACCTGATGATCCTTCCTTGGCAGATAGTTGAATTGTACCGTTGATTTGTTGCTGTGTTGAAGTTGTTGCCGCCATTGGATCTAGTGTTGTGCTACCGCCACTTTGATCGTGGTGATGACCTTTGCTTTTTTTTGCGTCTGCTATTTGTGTGTAGTATCCATGTTGTAAACTGAATACCGCACCAAATAGTACAGCTGCTGATAGTACCGCTGATGCAAGTACTATGGTTTGAAGGTTAAGAACTGCTTTCTTCATATCGCAGTTATACATTTGATATGGTTATAAAACTAGAGACGAATACCAAATGTGGATCCCATAAGTGGGTTCCATCAATGGTATTCGTATCATATTTTATTTATAGAAGCATTGAACTCGTTTAGAATTTCATTAAATGACCTTATACACTGTTTGCAGAAATACTTCTGGTATGACCTGTAATGGTCATCCTTCTTTACGCATTCTGAATAACAATGTGGGCATACTGCATTAGTATTATTATTCCATCTAACAGACCTCAATACATCTGCACAACATAGCTCTTTAGGAAGAAAGGTAGTTAGAGCGGAGTGAACGTGGATATATTAAATGCCGGCCAGGTTTAATATCATCTGAAACATTTAGTCAATAAGAACGTCATCTTTTATTCTCCCACATATGAAGGCCTTATAATGCTGTTTCACCCTATCACAAAATGATTCTCTTCTTGTTTACTTTTATACGGATTTCTATTATACATCATAGAAGATAATTTTTGAATCAATCCTTGCATATAATACTGATTTATTGCGCCTTTAATAGCAATAATATTCAACCATCTGCATATCCTGTCTACGTATATGATGAAGTTAAAAGAAACAAAGTTCGCAATTACTTTGGCAGCAGTAATTATAATTGCAGTTCTTATCGCGCCTATATCAGCAAGACAAGGATTTTCACAGAATACGACTACCAATAGCAGTAATAATGGAGGTATTAGCGGAGGAGGACCTAATGACAAAAAGATTTTGAGGATAGGATATTTTCCAAACATAAATCACGCTCAAGCAGTTATTGGATTAGGGAATGGAGATTTTCAAAAAACATTAGGTAACAACATAACTGTACAACCATTTCTCTTCAATGCTGGGCCTTCAGCTATCGAAGCATTAACTGCAAAGAGGATTGACGTGACTTATGTTGGACCTAACCCTGCTATTAATGGTTACGTAGTATCTGGTGGAAAAGATTTAAGAATAATAGCAGGTGCTACCAGCGGAGGAGCAGTGTTTGTAGTTAGAAATGATTCAGGTATCAAATCGCCTAAAGACTTTGCAGGCAAGAAATTTGCTTCTCCACAATTAGGTAATACTCAAGACATAGCTCTTAGAAAATATTTGCTAGATAATGGATATAAAACTACCGAGAATGGTGGAAACGTAACAGTGACGCCTGTGGCCAACCCTGATATACTGACGCTATTTCTAAAGAAACAGCTTGATGGCGCATGGGTACCAGAACCATGGGGAGCTAGATTGGTGAAGGAAGCTAATGGAAGAGTATTTTTAGATGAGAGAACCTTATGGCCTGATGGCAAATTTGTAACAGCCAACATAGCTGCAAGTACAGACTATATTAAGAATAATCCAGATGTGATAAATAAATTATTGGCAGCGCATGTAAACGAAACAATCTGGATAAATAGCCACAAGGATGATGCTATAAAGGCGTTCAATACAGAACTCAAAAAACTTACTGGCAAGACAATTGCAGAAGATGAATTAAGACAAGCCTGGTCGAGAATAGAGTTTACGTATGACCCACTCAAAATATCACTATTCCGTTCAGCCAACAATGCATACGACCTTGGCTTCCTGGCTAAGGGAAAACCACGTCCAGATCTATCAGAAATATTTGACTTGACAATACTGGGCCAAGTGTTAAAACAAAAGGGATTGCAACCTGTGGAAGGAGGAGCTACTAGTAGTGGAGCAGGAGGTTCAGCATCAGCAAACAATAACTTGGCTGCTGTACAGTGAGCTATAAATCAGCAGCAACCGCTATTTTTACTTTTTTTCCATTTTTTGAAATTACAGATTAATAATCCAGCTATGAAAAATAAGATGATAAAGAGGTAAACCTATAGATAACTTTCTATCCCATTTTTACTGAATACTGGTTAACAGCAATTTGTTTATTATATGTTAATAGCAATAATGTAGCTAGGAGTAGTGAAAAAAATTGAAAGAATTAAATTTTCCCAAACTTCAGAAAATTTTGTCTCGCCGTTCTTTGTCAAATGCTATGGTTAGACGCACGAGCTACAAGTTTTGCTACTCTGATAGGTTCTGGGATTGAACCATCTAAAGTAAAAGAATCAAGTAATGTTATAGCGTGTTTTACAGTTAAACCCCAGCACCGTATAAAAATAGAATTACCGGTCTTTAGTGTGACATGCTCTCTTTCACCTAATCTAATGTACTGCTCAAGCTTTAATTCATAGTTATCAGGGAAATTATATCGTATGTTAGCTTCAATACCTTTAGAATTTTCAAACGTTATTCCAATTACAGGAAGTCCAGTTTTGTCTTGAATTAATTTGCCATCTATTATATTGTACATACTAATTATTAAACCACCCAATATTATGCAATTCAGATCATTCCTTTTCAATGACTTGAACATATGGAGAATATTTTCCGTTGAATCATTACCTTTTAATGTTGCACTACCAAAAATGATTCCATCAATTATCAAATCACGTCGCATTACCACACCAGCAAGCGTCGAATTTGTATTGAATTTGTTGAAACTTTCTGCTACCCCAAAAACACGAATACCTTTTTTCTCTAAATGAAGATGACGATTATTATCATAGGTCTGGCTTGTACTTCTATTGCTGCAGCTAGAAACAATCCTTATTGCCATGACAAGGAGGTTTCTCCTCCTCCTGACCTATAAAATAAACTATCTATAACAGTGGCTTTCCAGAATATAATATTACATGATGTACTTCTCAGATACTGATAATAGTGATGTATCCAAAACACGCAAGAAAAGTACATCATCAGTCTATTATAAAATGCCACAATTGTGGAATGGATTTCTTACATGAAGAAGATAGACTACACCATGTACAACAGGAAAAGAGAAGAAGGCAGATATACGTAGACATAGATAGAACATTGTTCATGTCACATGTTATATCATGTCTGTTGGGCAGTTAATCGGAAGGATAGACTGGATGGTTCGTCATAACGGAACGTTACACTAGCGCAATGATAAGATTTTATATCTATATATACGCATCAGAAATTAATCAGAATGTTTCTTTTAATATAATCCACACCATCATATATCCTGGAAGGAGATATATATTCCGAGAATATTGCATACCCTGTTTACCCATCTTTAAAAAAGGATAGGTATTTTAGAAAATTCTTACATGATATCTTATATTTCGAAATCTTGTAATACTTTGAAGGATCTCATGACAATCCCATCATCAGATACAACCGGTGAGATGACAAAAGTTTTACATAAAGAGATAAAAGAGAATAGAATCTTAATAGTAGATGATGAACCAGATGTTACCCTAACGTTAAAAGTAACTTTAGAAGATAATGGATTCAAAGTTGATGCATTCGATGATCCTCTTTTGGCATTGGAGAGCTTTAAAGTAGAAGTGTATGATCTTGCAATACTTGATATTAAAATGCCAAAAATGAATGGTTTTGAATTATTTAGAGAACTAAAGAAGACGGATAATAATGTTAAGGTATGTTTTTTGACAGCGCTAAACGAATTGCATGACTATGAACAATTTAGAAAAGTAGCTTTCCCAAAAGAGGGTGAAAGATATTTTATTCAAAAGCCAATTGAAAATGAAGAGATAATAAAAAGAGTAAATGAAATTATGACGGCGGGTTCAAACAAAGAAATATAGAATGAAGGGCACATAATAAATATATATTAAAACACATATGACAGGAAGAAAATGCGATGAAATTCTCGTTATAACTAACGTATTAGTATAAAGTAAATGTAACTAATCAACAAGACAGCATTACCTAATGTGAGAAGATAATACATTTTTATTTTCGATATCAGAGTGAAATAAATTGAATTTGTTCGATAAGAAAAACGGAAAACACATTCTTTCTAAGAAGAGCAATTCCAATACAACAATATTTCGATTTAATTCAAGTTTAATCGTAATAGCGATTCTTATCGCTCCTATACTATTCACTATTATTGTATATCCTAATACTTTCAACCTTTCATGGAATCAAGGTCGTGGTGGATTCCTTTTTGCAATGGCTTTTATTATAGCAGAGTTACTTGGCTTACACCTTAACATTAGCAGAAAAAAAATCTATATCGTAATTGGCATATCACTAATTACTATAGGATATTTTGTAGCATTACCTCTAGGCCTTAGAGATTCAATAATAGCTGCTGCACCTTATTACAAGGTTCAGCAAGTTGACAGTTGGGAGTGGTTATGGGACTTTATTATAATGGCTCTTTATATTGGTTTGTCGCTAGGAATATTATTTGGAAAGAAATGGTACAAAATTGCTGCTGCAGGTGCCATTTATCTTGTGGGTAGTGCAGTGATTCTTTCACTTGATGCGTTCTTTCCGTTCGATAGTCTTGGTCCTCTTCAGTTTATTGTACCAGAATATTTGCAAATAGATCAGGCTCTAATAAGTTTAATTAATAGTCACATTATGAATGTAGGACCAGGAATACCAGCAACTGCCCAAGGCAATTTACTTGTATTGAATGGTTTACATGGTCATTTTGCGTTACAGGTATTTTGGCCTTCAGCTGGCGTCCATAGTATGATCATATATACGCTCGTAATGCTTGCCTTCCTTCTCAAAATGGATATTCCTCTTCAAAGAAAACTTGTTTATTTTATAATAGGAACCATAGGCACAGCTGCAATAAATCTAATTCGCATAATTTCACTATCTTTATTTGCATTAATGATAACAACCAATATTAATGAATGGGAAGCATTTCATTCTGTTGCTGGTGAAATTATGTTCCTTCCTTGGTTGGGTATATATCTATTCAGCGTCGTGTTCATTGAAAGTAAAAGGACAAAGAGGATGTTGGCAGAACGAGATACAAGATCTGCCAGGTCAATTGATAACAAAGATAAATCGTGAATAAAGGATTCTGTTTATTATTAATTAACTAACATTTGCTTGTCATTATCGTTATGTCATGTATTATTATTATATTAGTGGTTGATCAGAATTATGAAATACTTGATCATTCGGAGTAATCTTCCTGTTTGTTCCACTTTGTTTTTATTAATACCCCTGATACTATCTGCATTTACTCATTTTTGGAATCCTATAGGATTTCCTAGCCTATACTTTGATGAGGGTATATACATGCGAAGAGCTATGCATGTATTAAGTGGTCAGGGGCCTCAAGAAGATTTAAGCTTTTATGACCACCCTTACTTTGGACAACTCTTTTTGGCAGGCGTATTAGGAAGTATAGGCTACCCACATTCAATGACCCCTTCGTATATTAGTGGCAATTTACAACATTCAATTGAAATACTTTATCTTGTTCCAAAAGTATTGATGGGAATACTTGCTGTAGCTGATACCTTTCTTGTTTACAAGATATCAGAATATCGCTACAACAGAACAATTGCATTAATTTCATCAATTCTTTTTGCCATAATGCCATCAACATGGCTTATTAGATGGATATTGCTAGATTCTATCCAGCTTACTTTACTTTTGTCATCAATATTCTTTGCAGTATATAGAAGAGATTCTAGAAATAATAATGCCAACAAAAATATACTAAACATTTCACCAACTTTACTCTCAGGTGTGCTTTTGGGCTTGGCGATCTTTACAAAAATTCCAGCGTTTACTATGATTCCAGCAGTAGGCTTACTTGTTTACACAAATAACCACAAAATAGATTCCAATACTTTGCTTGGCTTATGGCTTTTACCTGTAATACTTATACCACTAATTTGGCCTGCTTATAGCATATCAGTTGGTAGATTTGATTTTTGGGTAGATGGTGTACTGTGGCAGGTACACAGAGAAAGCCAACCATTACTTGATTCTTTAGCAAGTTTCTTTAAAAATGATCCAATTCTGTTGACTCTTGGTATATTTGGCTTATCTTTTGCAATAATAAAAAAAGATTTTCTACTTTTGTTCTGGTCAATTCCATTTATGATTTTCCTCTATCTTATAGGGTTTGTGTCTTCATATCACTTGATTCCATTCTTGCCAATATTTTGTATTGCAAGCGCGATATTAATAACAGAATTGTCGAACAAAATTAGTAAAAAGAAAACTCAAAAGACACTATTATCATTTATCATAGTTTCAGCAATAGGAATTATCGGATTAATTAATACTACGATATTAATAACAACAAATGTTAATTCCTCTTACTTCAAGGCAGCAGCATATATTGATCACTATCTACAGAATATTAATCAGTATGACTTTAAAAAAATAACAGTAATAGCAGACCCATTTTTTTTATGGATACCCCAATACATATTTCAATTGAATCAGAATTATAAAATGTACTTTGATAACACACCAATTAAAACTCAAAAAGTTCTTTTGATAGTGGATCCTGGCCTCATGAAGGCTATGTTAAGAAACGATACTGCCGGCAAACAACTGCAGATGATCTACAACTCACCAAATACAAACATGTTGTCAAAATTTCGAGAAAATGGAATTAAAGATAACCAGATATCAGTATATCAGTATGAAGCAAAGTAATGTTAAATTAAAATATCTTATCGGTTAATTCATCAACTAAAAAAAATAAAAATGGAATAACTAATTCCAACTATTGCGCCCATCAGTAAAAGATTTACCTTATGGTCCGAATTTATTAGCAAAGATTTGGCTATAACAACTTGCAACATCGCTTAAACCAAGTTTTCCATTAAGGCCAACATCTTTCTGCATTACACACTGATCGAATTGATCAAGATTGAATTGATCTTGAACGCCAATACCTTTTGTCATTTTGTCAGATACTGGATTTGGGTTGGTGTTAAAGTTGGAGCTTGGAGTAGTGAAGTTGGAGTTAGAGACTGGATTTGGGTTGGTGTTAAAGTTGGAGCTTGGAGTAGTGAAGTTGGAGTTAG
>JBEVTH010000117.1:0-7591 GCA_041156085.1 Candidatus Nitrososphaera maunauluensis | reverse complement strand
GATGTTTCCATAAGTGAAATGAGAGATCAGTTTGAAACAAATTTCTATGGGACTGTCAGAACTGCACGATCGGTTTTACCCTTTATGCGTAAACATAAAAGTGGAAATATAATCAATGTGAGTTCCATAGCGGGGAGAATTGGATTTCCTGCTTCTTCTGCATTTGTCAGTTCTCAGTTCGCAATAGAAGGCTTGAGTGAGGCGATGAGATTCGAACTTGAGCCATTCGGTATTCACGTATCTGTTATTGAACCGGGAATGGTGCGAGGTACAAATTTCTTGCGGTCAATGACAATAGCCAATAAGGCCAACAAACCGTCCTCCCCTTATTCCAATATTACTACCAAACTAACTAAAAACATCGAACAAATGATTGAGATGGGAATTAGTCCACAAGAGGTTGCATTCACAATATTGAAAGCAGCAAAATCTAATTGCCCTTTACCACGATATATTGTCGGCAATGACGCTGCCATGATAATTGAGAATCGTAAATCTATGACAGACATAGAATTCGACAACTTTGTAAAGAACACAATATTGAATATATAGCAATCGGCCTCACCTTGTTATTATGTTCTTTTTTAGAAGAAACTAAATAACAACAAAATGTATATTAGAAAATAAGCAGGCTAATTTTATTATGTTTATACTTCTCCTTTCTTTGATTTCGATATTATGTAGAATCCGTGTGCTGAAATGAGAAATGCAGCTAGAGTCATCTTTGTTGCAAATAGAAGGTTCCACGGTGTCTTGGGATTTGGATATGGTACACTAATGCCATCCAACTTGAATACTCCTTTTACTGCATTTTCTGTCACAAAAGAATTCCAGAGAATAAAATTGTAAATGAATTCATACATAGATATCACTGCCATGGCAAGGACAATCAATTGTAAGATGGATTTAACTGAGTTCGGAATATTTGTCATTTTTTCTCCAGCTAGTTTGGTGATAGAAAACCATGACAATACCGACGTAATCATCAGGTATGTGACAAGCTTTGCAATTCCGGGGAATGGAAATTCAGTATTGACTAGTACTTCACCAATAACTACTCTACCAGTCTTTAAATATTCTTCACCACTCACATAGAGTGCAAAGAAACAGATAGATAGCATTATAGTTGCTGAAAAGTAAAAAACAATAATGTAGATGCTCCTATTACTTGATTCATCGTTCTTGGGACTCGCACGTAGCATAATATGCAGATATTAACCAGTAATTCTCATGATATAAAAATTATGCACTTAGTACTATACTAGCATCTTTCGATTATAATCAAGAAGGATATCACAGATGAGATTCAGAAGAAAAATTTGCAGATATTATCTGACTACGGAGGGGCATTAGAACTGATTGTTAACAATGCTTCACTAACTAATATACTAAAAAATTTTATTCGTGATAAGTTATTATTCATACATGGAAGCGTTCACTTCTTCATACATCAATTTTCCGGTCCATGAAACAATTGATCTTAAAGAAGTTTCAGATATTCGTTGTGCGGTCGATAGAATGGTAGAATCATATAAATGCCTCAATGAAAGTGGGAATTTCAGCTATCGCCTTTTGCTTCCCAAAGGAGAAAAATTAAATGAAAAGGCTAGAAAAATCGGATTGACGGTTCAGGCAGAATTTTTATTGGCATTAAAGAAAAAACAACTAAAGCTGAATGTTAAAGAAGTCAGATACATACATGACAAAACCCATTATGGATGGATTCTTGCCAATCCAGAGAGATTAAATGCATTGAGTTAACATGCGAGCAATCATATACACATATACATCATGATCATTCGAGCTTTCTAGTATTAAGATCCTAGTGCACCGAAGGAGACAAGTAAATATTATGCATAAATCATTTAGATCATCTAGTTTTCAGTGTCAGTTTTCCCTTTAAATCTAGACATCAAGAAAGGTTTATCCAGTCCCATTATATTACTCAACGATATTGAAACAATTAAGCCCAATACAAAACCAGACAGAATATCTGTAAGATAATGCTGCATCAAGTACAATTTAGTAAAGGCAATAATTAAAGGAAATGACCAAATCAGCAACCCTGCTTTCCTTGACTTTCGATTTAAGCCGAAGCCAATAATGAATGCGAGTGCAGTTGCATCTGCTATATGATTGGAAGGATATGAGAGGTCACGTGCAGGTGGTACCAAACTATCATCTTCTATTACAAAATGTTTAGGCAGTTGTAGAGCAGGTTCAAATCTGTATGGCGGTGTTGGTCTCCACACCAAGGGTTTAATATACATCACTAAAATTGCTATAACAACAATTGCAATCAAAAAAATCATACCAATTTTTCTAGTTCTACGAATAAGAGTTAAAACAGTGGCGACAATGACTAAACTAAACACATCTCCAAATGATGTTACTATTATCATGACAGTATCTACGCCTATATTTCCCTGCACGGACTTGAAGTATTTAGTTATAAAATTGTCAAAACCTACTGTTACATGTAAAGCAACCATTATCGTTAGTGTTAAAAAGATAATTACCAATACAATTAACTGCATAGATCTAATCTCAATTATCCAAGTTGGCCACAGACTAGTTAATTGCAATAAATGGTCCTAACAAATAATGTGTTTATATACTGTATTGTCATCAGAGAGACGCAGAGAGAAAGATCGAGTCATTGAATCTTAATAAAGTTTTGAATCATCTGTCAGTTTTTTTGCCGATGATGGGTCTTTATCGGCATAATATGTAACCATACCCAACTTGAGAACCTTGAGCGAAAGTAACGCACATTTTATTCTTGCAGGGCCTAAATTCATTAGGCCAATGTTTTCTAAAATATCTTCCTTCGTTAGATCTTTGATAGTAGTCAAAGGTTTGCCACTTATCATTTCGGTAAGCATCGAAGCGCTTGCCTGACTGATTGCACACCCTCGTCCTTCAAATTTTATATCCTTAACTTTGTCTTCTTCAATCTTCAAATGAATGTCAATTTCGTCGCCGCAAAGTGGATTACTATCATGTATACTTACATCTGCATTTGATAATTTACCTTTATTTCTAGGATTTCTATAATGATCCAAAATAATTTCGCGATATATATCATCACTCAAATCTTGAACAATCTCCTTGCTTCATCAAGTGCATTTATGAATACATCAACTTCTTCTTTTGTATTATAGATATAAAAACTTGTACGAGAGGTTGCAATCACATCCAATCTTTCCATAAGTACCTGTGCGCAATGGTGTCCAGACCGAATTGCAATCCCATGATCATTCATTATAGTCGCAAGGTCATGTGGATGGATATCTCCAACATTAAATGATACTACGCCACCTCTATGATTTGGGTTAAAGGGACCATAAATGCTTACGCCCTTAAGATCGGCAAGAGCCTCGATAGCATAGTTTGTAACATCCATTTCATGTTCCCGTACCTTATCCATACCGATTTTGTTTAGATAGTCAATAGCAGCTCCAAATCCAATCACATCCGCAATGTTTGGAGTACCACCCTCAAATTTGTATGGCAGGTCGTTATATCTTGTTTCATGTTTGTGAACTTCTTTTATCATGTCCCCTCCTCCAATAAATGGAAGCATTTCGTTAAGTATTTCCCTTTTGACATACAGAACACCTACACCAGTGGGTCCTAGCATTTTGTGGGCAGAAAATGCCATGAAGTCACAATCCATATCTTGGACATCCACTGGCATATGAGGAACAGATTGAGCTCCATCTACTATTACAGGAACCTGTTTATCATGAGCCATTTTTATAATTTCATTTATAGGCACTATTGTTCCAAGTACATTTGACATATGGCTTACGGAAATTAGTTTAACCTTGTTGCTTTGAAGGTATCTTTTGTAATCTTCCAAATTTAGGTATCCATTCGCATCAATACCAACATACTCCAGTTTAGAGCCTTTTTCCTGACTAAGAATCTGCCAGGGGACAATGTTGCTATGGTGTTCAATCTCAGTAAGCACAACCTTGTCATACTTCCTGATATTCGTACGAGCCCATGAATATGAAATTAAGTTAATCGCTTCCGTAGCATTGCGTGTGAAAATTATTTCGTCAGTAGAACGAGCATTAATAAATCTGGCAACTTTTTCCCTCGTTTTTTCATATTCAAGAGTAGCTTCTTCCGCCAGCTGATGAACTGCTCTGTGAATATTTGAATTATAATTCATATAATAATTGCAGATAGCATTAATTACTGACATTGGTTTTTGAGTAGTGGCAGCGTTATCAAGATAGACAAGCGTTTTGTTGCCGTTAATTTTGCGCTTCAATATAGGAAAATCTTGCCGGATTTTGGAAACATCAAGAGTAACCTTCTGCATTACTTTTATAATTCACTCCATTAAGATATAAACCCAGTTGTCTTGAACCTTTACATTGTAAGTTTTTAGAGGTGCTTCCGCAGGCAGATTTTGTGGAGTCCCGTCTTCCAATTTAAAAACTGACATATGTAATGGACATGTAATCGTTTTTTCATTCTCGTTCATAAATCCTGTGGATAAGTCAGCATAGGCATGAGTACAAATTCTATCCGTTGCATATATTTTGTCTCCCGCTTTGGCTATTAAAATAGTTTTATCGTCAAAATCAAAATCCAAAAGAGTACTATTTTTCAATGACTTTATGTCACAGACCTTTATCCACTCAGGCATACTAGATCATAAGAACTATTATCTATATTTGTAATGTTTTTCGAAAATGTCTTGAGCCTCCCTGTACCTAGACTTTTCTATTTCCAAGATTTGATTCATTGCCTCATCGGTTTTAAGCATAAGAGGTTTACCTGACCATTTACTTTCAATAAGATAATTAACCCAAGCTCTAATAGTGGGACCCATTTTTCTTGATAATGGTTCTAAGAATCCATTCACAATTTCTCGTTTCGCTCCTTCTCTATCAAGTGCTCTGCACATTAAATAGAAGATCTGTGCCTCATCCAGCTGTGCTACAGAGGCGGAATGCGTGGCTTTTACCTCATTAGTTTCAATTTCAAGTCCAGGAATTGCATCAGATTTAGCACCTTTATCGAGCAGAATTGCGTGACCTGCAAGGTATGACTCTGCTGCTTTGGCTTCCCTCCCAATCTTTATCATTCCCTTAAACAGGGATTTTGAAGTATCTTTCATTACTGATTTAACTAAAACTCTTCCTCTTGAATTCCTGCCATAATGAATTAGGTTAGAGGAAACATCAAATGACTGGTTTCCTATTCCAAATATGATTTCCACATCTTCTGCGGAAGACCCAGGACCTTTCATTATGCTATCAGTCTTGTATCTCGATAGCTGTGTACCAAACATTCCTAGATACCATGACATTTTTCCATCTCTCTCAATGAACGCCCTTTTGTTCGAGAAATTTACAGTTTCTGGGCTCATCGCTTGCAATGTAACCATTTCAAGGTGAGCTGTTGAATTAACATGACATTCGACCAACTCAAAGTACGCCTGTTGGATGTCATTCATATTATCTTTTGTTGGAGAATATATCTCCTGAACTACGGTTGCCTTTGAGGCTATATCACTGACGATTATGTTCCGTGTTATCGAGGAACTTCCATCATCTGCTAAAGAGTAAACAATTCTAATTGGATCTTCAATTATAACATTTTTTGGAATATAGACAAAAAGACCAGATTGAAAAGCAGATGCCTCCAATGCAAGAAATCTGTCTTCATTGTAGTCAAGTTCATTTATAGTCAACTGTTTCATGATAAGATCCTCATATTTCGTTAGTGCTTCTCTAAGATCTGAAATAATAACTCCTTGTTTTGAAACTTTATCAGGAATAAATATTCGATTTATTGAAGAACCAATTCGTAAGACACTGGTTCCCTGTTCTAGTTCATCGAGTCTATCCTTTAGATCGTGATATGGTTCAGACTTAATAGTTCGATCTGGAAGGTAGATATGTTGTGGTTTTAAACGATTAACATCTGAATATTTTTTATAAAGGGGAGAAACCTCTGAGGGGAGATTTGTGTACTTCGAGAAAGCGTTTTTTCTTCTTTCACTAAACCAGACGGGTTCTTTCGCTTGATCTATTAATGATTTAATATAATCATCGTTAACAGAAGCTAAAACTACCAACTATCAGGCGCCTTCTCTAAATAAAAGTTTTTAGTAACTATCCGACTGAACCTTCCATTTCAAGCTTTACAAGCCTGTTTAGCTCGACCGCATACTCCATTGGTAACTCCTTTGTAAATGGCTCCATGAATCCACCGACTATTAATGATAGTGCATCAGACTCTGAAAATCCCCTACTCATCAGATAAAAGATTTGCTCATCCCCTATCTTTCCTACTGTAGCTTCATGCGAGATTGTTGCATCCTCTTCGTTTACTTCAACATATGGATATGTATCTGTCCTTGAATTTTCATCTAACAGCAATGCATCACATCTGACGTTTGACTTTACACCTGTGGCACCCTTTGCAACATGTAACAAACCTCTATATGTTGTCCTACCGGCATCTTTGCTTACTGATTTACTTGTAATTCTAGATGTTGTATTCGGCGCCAAATGTACTGCTTTTGCTCCTGCATCTTGATGCTGGCCGGCACTAGCAAAAGCGACTGATATAACTTCAGCATGAGCACCTCTGCCCAGCATATAAACTCCAGGGTACTTCATAGTCAACTTGCTTCCCAAGTTCCCATCGATCCACTCAACCTTAGCATTTTCATATGCATAGGCTCTTTTTGTTACCAAGTTATATACATCCTTACTCCAGTTCTGTATTGTAGTATATCTAATTTTAGCACCCTTCTTTGCAATCAATTCTACAACTGCAGAATGCAGAGATTCGGTAGTATAAACTGGTGCAGTACAGCCTTCAATATAATGAACTTCAGCACCTTCATCCGCAATAATCAGAGTTCTTTCAAACTGACCGATGTTTTCAGCATTGATCCTAAAATATGCCTGCAATGGAAGATCAACCTTTACATTTGGTGGAACGTAAATGAAGGAGCCACCTGACCAAACAGCACTATTCAACGCCGCAAATTTGTTATCTTCTGGCGGAATGACCTTCCCAAAATGTTTCTTCATAAGTTCTGGTTGTTCTTTGAGTGCAGTATCAGTATCAATAAATATCACACCCTGCTTTTTCAGGTCTTCATTTAAATTGTGATAAACTACTTCAGACTCATATTGAGCGCCTACTCCTGCAAGGAATTTTTTTTCTGCTTCCGGAATTCCCAGTTTATCAAAGGTTTTTCTTACGGACTCCGGAACATCGTCCCAATTCTTGCTTTGCTTCTCAGAGGCTTTTGCATAGTAATAAATATTCTGAAAATCAATCTTTGACATATCGCCACCCCAATTCGGCATTGGTTTGCTCATGAAAACATCATAAGACCTTAGTCTAAAGTTCCTCATCCAGTCTGGCTCACCCTTCATCTTGCTAATTTCCTCAACAGTGTTCCTAGATAGGCCTTTCTTACTCAAATATACATATAGCTCAGTAGAGTCCTTAAAGTCATATTTACTATAATCCATATTCAACTCTTCAGTAGTCATATATTGTATAACGGCGTTATGTTTTATATATACTTTACAAGTCACAATAC
>JBEVTH010000116.1:0-7678 GCA_041156085.1 Candidatus Nitrososphaera maunauluensis | reverse complement strand
AAACATAATGAAGTTCTTGATGAGAAGTGGAAAGGATCCTTAACTTAACACAACCGTTACAATCCCAAGACTAGGAGTGATAGGAATGAGATTTAATCGATTATCCCTCAATCAGCTTGACAGAATGATCATTTCCGGGTGCGACTTATGACTCACTGCTTATTTTTGGGACACTTTTGTTTGTATTTTGGACTCCTAATCTTTCTTATGTAGAGCTACTACAGCCAAGTACAGAAGATCAATTAGTCCCACCAAGAGCAGCATCAAACTTTACGTCTACCGAGATCAACAGTACATGCAACCCGGATGGTACCAGTTGTTAGATAATCAATATTCCAATATAATCCAGATAACTTCTTGGAGGCCAAAATATTCATTCTGGCAATTTATTTTAGTTAATAATCAAGATGACTAGCATGATGAGAAACGAACAAGACTAACATAAGTAATTACGTTATACGTAAAAAAAAGAATAAAATATTGCTGGTGCGCAACCACAACAAAAACAAAAACAACATCAATAATAGCTCGAATATAATACCTTCTTTTAATCTATGAATGGTTGTTTAAGATTATGGAGCATTATCCATAATTGATTCTGACCTTTTTCTAAAACAAAAAAGGGAGAGATATTTTAGATATTTGCCAATATCTCATAATACATTTAACTGCCTACGCAAGCATTGTGTGGGTTTCCAGTATTGAAACCAAGCTGTTTATCATGTGGATTATGCGGATTTTCTGCATCGTGTGGGTTTCCTCCACCCTGCGTGTGCTTAGCACAACTTGTATCTTGTATCTTTAACTGCAGAAGCTGCTGGAATGAAGTTCATTGAAGCTAATGCATAGGCTGTGGCTACCATACCTAGCATACCTGCTATAACAAGTGTTGCAATTAAGTGCTTATTTGACATCAAACACATAATATAAAAAAGATATAACTGCGTTACCCGTAACATACTCATAGTCTGATGCCAAAAAAATTATTATTAACTAAAGCATTATTTAGACGGCCCTAAGAGCGCATATCCTCTACATTGTCGGTCCTAAGATAGCAGTTAATTCTAGGACTTGTCCAAATAACATCTGTGTTAACTGAATAATATAGGTACATTTATAGGTGAACATTCTTTTGTTGAATCACAACAGACAAAAAAATCGAGTTAAACATGTCTACCGGTTCAAATGATAGCATAACCCCGGATGAAAAACTGTTGTCTGTACATAAATTTACGGGTTCCAGTCTATTGCTCTTTTTTGATCAGTTGCTAGTTGCATTCGGTAACTGGGTATACTGGGTACTAATTTCTAAAATTAGTTCGACCTCAGAAATAGGTCAAGCAACTACGATTTACAGTGTGGTTATGCTAGTTACTACAATAACACAGTTGGGTCTCGAATATCCTCTACTTAAGAAATCATCTACTCATCAGACTCAAATTCTAGGAACAACATTGGTTATAGAAGTACTAATCACACTGGCCTCAGTACCCATAGTCTTTGTTATTATAGATAACCTCTATCAACAACTTTTACAAGGGTTTTCTTGGATAGCCGTTGGAATGATTGTTCTTTCATCAGTAGGTTTTGTAGCACGTTTTGCACTACTGGGAATTTCTGATGTAAAGAGAGTTTTAATGATTGATATATTAGGTGTTTCAGGCAAGTTCTTAGTTGGCTACGTATTATTATTACTCGGATTAGGGACTTATGGTATACTTATGTCGATTCTGTTGAATATTATGTTAGTAACCATCAGTGCTTTGTTTGTTGCGAGTAAGAGATTCAGATTTAGAGTAGGTAATAGGAAGTACATTAGAGAAATTATCAGAGACTCTTTAGCTAACATGCCGTCTAAATTATCAAGGGTATTAATATTCAGTCTTAGTATTGTCCTTCTTGCTTATCTTGGTATAAGTAGCTCTCACATCGGTATATTTTATCTAGCATTGATGATTAGTATTGTAGCAAGTGGTTTAACATCAAGCATGGCATTCATGATCATTCCACCTTCATCGGAATCAAAGACAGACTTATCATCATCTAGCCTAAGGCTTGGTTTAAGCTTCACTGTGCCATTAATAACAGCGCTGCTTGTAGCACCCAAGTCAATACTTTCTATTATCGGTGCACAGTACATCTCAGGAGAAACAATACTACTAGTTCTTTGTGTCGGCATTTTGCCTTCATCCATAACAATAAATACAGTGTCAAAATTCAATAATTTAAATAAGCCAAGAAAACTCATATTAATTGGAACAATAGAGATACTGACATTTTTGGTATCCTTTTTCTTCCTAGTTCCCCACTATGGGACTCTTGGCTCTGCCATCTCAATAGTTATAGCCTTTCTTAGTTCATGCAGCCTCTCATTAATTTGGTCTGAAAGGATTGTGATGAGATATGTTGTTGTTTCTATTATTTCTGTTATTGCAGGTACAGTAACTGGCCATTTAAGTGAGTTAATACTTGGTATGGATCCCATTGCAGAAATCTTAATCTCTGTTTGTGTTACCTTAATGGTAATCATTACACTAAAGAATACATCAATTGATGAAGTACGCCATTTAGTCAAAGCCATGATTAATACAAGAAATAATGTTCGTAGTAAAATAGAGTAGTAAAGCCGAAAAATTTACGGCATAAATTCAATGTCCGTTAGTAGTAAAGCTCATAGTCTTATTACGCCCAATCCATGTCCAAAGTTAATACTTCATGGCATGTAATTTATTGATAGAATACTAAAGATGGAATTAATAATTTTTCTATATTATATATATAATATTAATTAGATGAATTCACAAGACAAGGAATATTAAGCGTCTTTAATTAGAACCTAGAGTATGTTCGCTTAAATTAATTGTATTACCTACGCTATTCCCATTATCTGCCTTGAAGTATATACTCGAATTATTAGTAGTACCATCAGTCCATATTATATACATATGACTTCCAGATGTAGCTATTTCTGGAAGGTCTGTCTGCATTAGATCTCCATTCTACTAAGAGTTTTTTTTAGCAGCAAAATTATCTCCATTATCTATGCTTTTCTTAAAATATATATCTGCCCTCCCAAAAGAGGTAATATTGCTGCTACTCCACACCACGTAAATATTGCTTCCTGACACAGATATATGCGGTGAACTTGAGGTTCCATTATCATGGCTTCTATTTTTAGTTATGAGATTGCGTATATGCGGTAAAGGATGTGCTAATGAAGGCGTCACTGTATAACATGTTTGCTGGCATGAAATGATTGAAAACAATCATGATGAAACATCATTGGTATCATATGTAAGGAAATTCATGTGGCAATGTACTAATTTTACAAGGTTGCCTTATATGCATGATAATCTAAGAAGCTTTATTGCATATTCTCTGGTTTAATTGGCGCGACATTAAACATCCTGATGCAGGAGGAGCAGAGGTGTTCACCCATGAGATTATTCGTCGATTAATAGAGAAATATCATTTTGAGGTAACTCTTTTTGTCGCAGAAATTCCAAGCCGCATAAGCCACGAGAGCATTGATGGTATCAACATAATAAGAGGAGGTAATAAGTATACAGTCTATAATAAAGCAAAAGATTATTATAAAAAAAATAATAAAAGTTATGATTTTATCATTGATGAAAGCAACACAAAGCCATTTCTAACACCAAAATTTGTCAAGAATAAACCAATTTTGGCTATATTTCACCAATTATCTAGAGAGGGTTGGTTTTATGAGACACCCTTTCCTCTAAGTTACTTAGGTTATTATTACTTTGAAAAAAAATGGCTATCGTATTACAAGGATATCCCGACTGCCACAGTTTCAAATTCAACTAAGGAAGATTTAGAGGCATTTGGTTTTAAAAAAATTTTCATGGTTCCGGAGGGCCTGAATTTTATTCCTCTACCGGAAGTAAGCCGAGAAAAAGAACCAATTCCAACTATTGTTTTTATAGGTAGACTGAAAAAATACAAGCTACCGCATCATGCCTTAGAAGCATTTTCTATAATAAAAAAAGAAATTCCTGACGCCCAAATGTGGGTTATAGGCGATGGATACATGCTAAAAGAACTTGAAGATAAATTTAATCTCAAGGATATCACTTTCTATGGCCATATAGAAAATGAAGTAAAGAATGCTCTACTGAGTAAAGCACATCTAATTTTGGTACCTGCAGTTCGCGAAGGTTGGGGTTTGGTTGTGACAGAATCTAATGCTATGGGAACGCCTGCCGTGGGATATAACGTTCCTGGATTAAGGGATTCAATTAGAGATGGAGAAACGGGGATGTTGGTTAAAGAGAATTCGCCATACGGTCTTGCTAAATCTGCAATTTCCCTGTTAAAGGACAGAGATCTTCTTAGTAAATTTAGCTCCAATGCCCTTGCTTTTTCAAAACAATTTAGTTGGGATAGATCAGCAAATGTGTTTGCAAACATCATTCAAAGCATAGTTAAGCAAGTGCATGATGGACTGAAAACATAATTGAGTTTGAAATGCAGATTCTCTTACACTTACATTCTAGTGTATAATTTAAAAAAGGGGATAAAATGGCAAATCGAGGAACAAATAGAGTATCATTTATCAAAATGAAAGTCAAGGTCTTAACGTTGATCCTGTTTCAAGATCATCAATGATTAAAAAACCGATGGATGAGAAGAATGATCCCAAGAGAACCAGCTAGTCCTGATTATGCACGGTTGCCAAAGAATTCTAGATCAGATATTGTTAGGTACGTACTAGCCAATATAGTATCAAGGTTCCTCAAACTAATACCGTACGCAGAATGATTGAAGAACTAAAGGCAATCAACCAACCTTAAAACAAACAGCACTTGGGCAGCAGAAGATGTTGAAAGCATTAACACATGTAGTAATTCAGCCGATAAATCTCTAAGTATAATCAAAGGAGAAAAGGCTATGACTATAATGTCCCAGTCGAATCCTCCCATTAAACCAAGTGTTTCCATAGGTAAGTTAACGGAACTCTTATTTACTACTATTTCTCTCCACTCTTATTCCATCTGGCTGTTATCATCACATCACCATTTTCCGGCTGACTTTTGATACTTCTGCTTGCAGATATCATTATTTTCCCATCTGATAAAATGATATTTGATATCTGATTATATGACTGCATAATCTTTCCTAGCAATCTGACTCACTATTAAATAGGCTAAAATTCAGCGTCTGTAACAGACATTAACATTAATTGAAGGATGTTCATAGGCTATGCTAAAAATATGGATCTATGTTCTGCTAATCAAACTTTTGCAGCTCCCCTTTTCATGGTAATCCAGGAATTCCAGTTGGTTGCGAACCAGAAGGAGGAGGACTACTAGTACTTGCAGCAGGTGCTTGAGTTGCATTAGTAGTAGAAGTAGTACCTGCTGATCCTGCTCCTGTCAGAGTAATAACATAACGTGAATCCAAATTAGGAGCTTGAGGGCATGCTAGTTTTGCAGCTATTTTATTTGGTCCTTGTTTAATTGGTGTAGATTTAGGATCAACCACATACTTCCATTTTGAGTAGTCATGCGATCCACCAGATCCAGTTGCCAATGCTCTATGATATGGAAGTACCCCGTTTACTGCAACAGATACGAAGCAACCTGAAGTTACTGCTGTAGTTGATGTTGTAGGTGTGCCATTAGAGCGTGTCGCAAGACCGTAATTTACTATCCCCCTGATTGTTAAATTACCGTTAACTGGCACTTGTTGACCTGTAGCAGGAGATATAATTCGTATATTATGTTGTTTTGATATCGGTATTTGTTGTTGTTGTGCATATACAGCATTATTATTCCATGCAATGCTGGTCCACACAGCAGAAAAAAGTAATCCTATAGCAATAAATGGTACTAATAATATTCCATAGTTCATGTTATAAGAAATTTGTTACATTACTATAGATAAAATTAACTATGAGTAGAAGATTTATATCTTATTGATTGTTTTGATTTCTTAAATGTTTTCGTCGACTTAAGTTCTTGCATTAGAATTAACGCATTCATTTTTTCCTTCTTTCTTTGTCTATATCGTCTATCATATTGATGTCAGTTGATTGAAACTTTTGGTATCTTTGTTTGGATGATACCAAGCTCTATGCCTGCTAATATTATTTCTTTATTTTTTGATAGTATTGTTTGAGGTATTGAAGATATTTTTCTCTATTGTTCTCTTGCCATTTTCTGGTGATATATAATTTTGCCGTCGACTAAGATATTTCTCATGATTTTTAATCTTTTTTGTTGCTGTGTTATAAGCTCTCCCTCCTGGTGTTCTACTTATCCTGTAATGGCGACATTATTGTTATTATAGCTTAACAACTATTATTTTTGCGATTGTAGGGAAAGAAGGAAGGTCTAGAGATGTTTATATTTTGCTTACTTTAACATGTTAATACTATTCTCTTTAAATCATTACTACTTTACCACTACAAAAATGTATAAGGAAACTATAGTAGATTCATAAACAACGAAAAAATCAGAGTGTCTTCCATAAGTTAAATATATTACTAACATCTACTAACTGATGAAACGTATGAACAATACTAGTAAAACACTCGCGTTAGTTGCAGTCATAGCTATAGCAGCTGGACTGTTAGTTGCGACCGTAGGACCAACACAGGCATTAGCCCATCACAGAAGTTCTAGCCAACGTTCAAGCGCGGAGATAGAGCAAAGCACTCATCAAAGCTCAGTAGTTGTCGGCGGCACCAACACCAATTCTGGTAACAACGCAGCAGCTAACACAAACACAGGCAGCGCAACATCTTTCAACATAAAATAAAAGTAGTAGTAATTCTACTACATCCAATCTGTCTTTTTTCTTTTTTATTGTCCGTCCATGATTAGAGATTAACTGAATATAAAACCTAGTCTGTTATAATGTCAATTATCTTACATTAAAGACTATCGTTGTTTTTAGAGAACTTGCAAAGAAATTAAATTATCTACAGATATATCAAATTAGTCTAAATGAAACTAATATAACTCGCAAGTTAACAGAGCCATAATATGAATAAAATAAATAAATACTTGGGCTTATACAGACTGAATTTTTGAGGATTGAGATATTGAGAATTGATATTGGTATATCATTTCTTGATAAGAAATTAAAAGTATATCATAACTAGAATATCTATCATTTCTACTCGTTAACGATTTGATATCACAACAACGAATTCCTTCATACTTTACAATAACCTAAAAAGTGTGCATGGGGATTCATCGCACATGGATAATCGTGAAGATGCACAACAGAAGTATTCAATGGGTTATGCTACGCTATTTTGTATTGATGACTCTTTTTATATTGTAAACAAAAATGAAAAATTGTATTTGGTGTTCACCTTATCTACGTAACTTCTCTCGAATTAGATAGAGCATCTTTTGACTTGAAAAACGCAAGTAAAGATACAGGAAATGACATATAATATCTACCTGTATACTCATATAATCATTTTGTCAGATGATAATATTGCAAATTGTGTAGCAGTTTAGTAAATTTTGACAAACCTAACAAGAAGTATTTGAAACCTCGTACCAGATTTGGCGAAACTACATTTGGCAATTGTATAACATTCACGATCGATGGACAGCAAAATTTTAGATTGATGTATGAAACGATGAGACAAGCAAAAAGCTCCATATACATAGCAAATTATGATCTGGATCCAGAT
>JBEVTH010000115.1:0-7757 GCA_041156085.1 Candidatus Nitrososphaera maunauluensis | reverse complement strand
CATCAGGCTACTTGATGTATATTAATTAGGCATGTTTATTTAATTTAATTAAATAAATCTACGAGCAATCCTTGTTTTTACTAAAGTTTAAAATGATTTGATCGTTACCTTGAAGAGTTATTGCTTTATTCATGATTTATATTTTACATTAATTCCAGTTTTGGAATCCATAAATGGAATTTGTCCTTATTTTTAAGAACCTGACAAAGTAATATCGTAGCAGAAAAGAATATGTTTGAACTAACACAAAATGCAAACAGACAACAACAACCAACACTTGAATTACAACGATTAAGAATCGAACGTGAGAAATTGTATGCAATATATGAGACCATCCTTCCGAAGGTAAAACCAGCGCTGCTCACACGTGAGATAGATTACCATACTGATGGCAGAGATACACCAACGTATACAATAGAGGTATTTACAAAAAATGGAATAGACTCAGAAGAAGCCAAAATGTATATAATTCAAAAAACAGGGATGATTCCATCTTTATATGATCATGGGACTCATTATGTAACAAATCAAAAGCTAACATTAGAAATTCTCAAGGAAATTTCTGATTGTGATGATGTTTTGGAAATTACAAGTGAATATTCTGGCTGTGGCTCTATAGGGTCAGTACATGAGCGTAGTGGGAAAGATGAATAAAACAAAATATTCAGCTTTAAAGACATTATTTATCATGGTAGTAGTTGTTGTTGCTGCTATTGCATTATTGCAAGCGGGAAGTCCTAAGATGACTGATGCCCAACAACTATCTCAACCAATTTTACCACCCAGTGCAGAAGTAAAGCCACAACCAAAAACAATATCACCAGGGGAGCAGACAACACAATTCAAAAACGTCTTAAATGAATGTAGTGCAGCCGTAAATGCTCATAAACCTGATGTTAACAACTTGCAAAGTTGTGATCAGAAAATGTCGTCAATACGAGCACAATGTGACAAAAGTCAAATGGATCATTCAATTTGTGATGATGCAGGATTGCGCGATTATATAAACAAACGAGGAAATAGTAATCCCTGATTTTATATGGAACTCTGGTACTCCAGTTCAGGAACTAATAATCTGGATCTTTCATAGATCATATACACTCTAATCATTTTGATTCATTTTCCTTCGTTTTTTAATGCAGTGGTAACAGAGGTAATACGCAGGTATCAGCGGTAACAAACTTAGTAGCAATGATAACAGATATAGCTTGCCAGGACTATTGTTAATAAAGCAACCTGTATGTTAAACAGCGAAAGGAAAAAGCTTGTTATAGACCTGTACAAAAATCAGAATAAAAGCATACGCGAGATAGCCCAGGAAGCTAGAACGTCATTTCGCGATATTGATGATATTATGAGATTGTCAACTAATTTTTTGAGCAAAGATTCTATTCTATCTTCTGTCTAACATGATTCTTCATATTAAAGATCAATACTATCTTTATATTGAACAGTTTGTAAGGATCTAGTTCTGTTGATTCTGATTTTTCCAACTTTTCTTATTTCACCATATCTTTTGTAAAACCCACTAACAAGCAACAATATCGTAGCGGGCTTGGAGGGGATTTGAGCTTTGCTGGTACTAGGGTTCCTCTACTTTTAGAATCAATTCCTTTTTGACTCCTTACACTTCAGAGCATACATAAACTTGGTCATTGGATCAACTTTCTTCCCATTATGCATTATGCGCCTTGTTTTGTTATTCCTAGATAATAATTAGTTGACAATACTTTCTCCTCGTGTTCTTTATATTAAGACTCATTAGAAGTAGTATTGAGGAATTTCATCAGTATCTACATACCTTGTTAGATCACCATGTGACATATACATTATTGCCAGACACAGCCATTGGCGCTGCTCCAAGTCCTTAGGTTCTAGAGGTAAAGAAATGCACATTATTACTCTTTCGATGCATTATGCTGCGTAGCTCTATGTTCATGCAGCTTATTTGGTTTATCGAATCTTCCTGCGCAGAGATCACATATATACTCCGAATCTTTCGGTATCTTATCATCAGTGTATAATTTCCTTTCGTCATCAGCAGATGAAGTCATTGCAATTAACTACAAGTTATGGTAAAAAAAGAGTTCTGTTTTATTTCAGATCCTGTTATTTCAAGAACTATAATGCCAATACTTTTATTTTCTGTCCAGGCATATATAACAACTTCTACAATAAAGAGCCGCAAGTTTACTATATATCCAAAGTCATTCACGAACGATGACGTGGACCTTCATTCCTCAAATACAAGGAAGTTCAAATATCAAGGTATCAAATCAAAGCCATGATTCATTAGCTATAACCTTTGAGGGGAAGAACCTTTTGGTTTTTGGATTTCAAGCTGTACAGTTATTCATACTCCTTACAGCAATATGAGGACAAAGAGAATTTTAGGCCATATTTCTTATACTCTGTGAACTCATACATCAGCCTATTGTAAATATTGGATATCATAATAATATAGTCGATGAGGTTCGAGAGACCAGCATTTTAATTGGAAAGACTATGCACATAGTCTGCTAAACGTAGAAACTACCCCAATATTTTGCGATTTTAATTGCCTTGCATGTTGTTGTACAATCTACATACTGGAATAATCCATTAGGTTTGGTTACTCCCATTTCTATAGAAGATCCGTTAGAAAGGTACAAACAAAAATTTCAACCTTGGTTTGATAAGATAAAAGAAGAAGCTGCCATATTAACATACAGATAGCAATCAGCCATGTATCCATAGTAGGAGCAATAAGAGAGACTGTTTTAAGCAAACTAAGGATCTTCTAAATGGATAATGCCTACCATACTTTCAATTTTATGAAGTAGATACACCTTCAAAGATAGCAGAGAAAATATCCTATGCATTTCTGCAGGATTCAGAAATATCAGATTTGGTGAAATTTGTGACAAGTTAGTCATTATTTATCCAGATTTAGTTGAATACCATTACATCTATATTGTCAACTAATATAGATAACTCCACCACAAAAACTGTAGATGGTAAAATTAAAAAAGATGAAAATAAATATTGAAAAATAATGACAGAAGGTCGGCTTGATACTTCATCAAACAAAGACAATATGAATAGCAATAGAAGCACAGCATCATCAGCATACAACAACAAACTCGAAAATGTGCTAATACTTCAAGGTGGAGGCTCCTTGGGAGCATTTGGTTGTGGAGTATTCAAAGCACTTGTAAATAACAACATAAAACTTGATATCGTTGCAGGAACATCTATTGGGGGAATAAATGCTGCAATCATAGCTGGCAGTAAGGATGAAAAACATCCAGAACAAATGTTAGAACAGTTTTGGTTAGAATTATCTCAAAGTTTTGTAGATTTAGATAAAGCTACCATTCCTTCCTCTCCTTCTACATCCCTGCCCAAATTTGTCGAAGAGATGCTGGTATCATCTGGCTATTATTTTTATAATTTACCCTCATATTTGTCGGATCAGCAAAGAAATTATTCTTCCAAGACAATGAGTCTAAATGAGCATGTCATAAAGATGCAGCAGCTAAAATCCTTCTACAGCTCTGCTATTTTTGGAAATGATAAAATGTTCAAACCTCGATGGAGAGAGGAAAATCTTCTAACAGATCCAGAATATTTTGAGCCACAAAAATGGACCTATATGTACGATTTCTCACCTTTAGTAAAAACCTTAGAAAGGTACATTGATTATGATAGATTGAAACCCAATGGAAATTCTAATGCACGTTTGATCTTAACTGCAGTAAATGTTTTAACCGCAGAACCACTCACGTTTGACAGCTTCAAGCAACAGATAACATCAAAACATATCCTTGCAACGTCTGCTTATCCATTGTATAATTTTCCATGGGTAGAGATAGAAGACGGAGTATATGCATGGGATGGTGGTTTACTAAGTAACACACCTTTAAGAGAGGTTATCGATGCATCTCCAGTGAATGATAAACGAATAGGCATCGTAGAAAATTATCCAAAAAACATCAATGCACTTCCAAAGAACCTGCCAGAAGTTTATCATAGAGCTAGGGACATAATATTTTCTGATAAAACTGAGAATAATGTAACAATGTCAAAAGTAATAACTCGGTATCTGACATATATTGATGAACTCTATCAATTATTAGAAAACAATATAGCAAAAATAAATGTTAGTCCACAACATCTTAAGAAAATTCGCCGTAAATATAAAAAATACAAGCAAGAACGAGGAGCAGAAATTAAAGACATCATTTACATAACACGTGATGAACCATATCCTCATATGTATGAAAATGCAGATTTTTCACCTGAGACAATCAAGGATTCAATTAAAGAAGGAGAAGCTAAAACAAATGAATTGTTAAAACGATCAGGCGAAGCAAACATCAAAAAGGATTAACCTTATACTCTACAAATAAGGCCAAGGGAATGGAACTGATACTACACATGTGAAACAATCAATTGATTTTGAGCTACCAACAACTGGTATTATTGCAAACATGCTATCAGGTAGTCAAGTAGATAACAAAATAAGAGAGGCGCTAGAACAAGCAGCACAAACAGCAAAGCAAAAGCTAGATTGTGGTGCAAGCTAAAAAAAGGAAATAGGTGAGAATATTCTTATGTCAGCTAACAGACATAAAGTAGGTCGCTTTGAAATACCCGCTGATAATGTAGATGGTTTGATTACATGGTAAAAAATGCTGGGATTAGTGGAGCATTGATGCAAAATCGCTGCATTTCGTTTTATGCTGCAGTTCATAGAGGCCAATGCCATACTCCCATATGATTCTGGTGAATGTTATATTGAATCAATGAAGTCATAACATAATCTTTCTGAAGCAATACAAGGTAGAGATTGCAGAGCTATGCATACCTAATATGTAAGCGTGTATAGCCTCAGCCAATGAGTCTGCAAACTTAAGACCTTCAGCATATACCATGCCGACACCCTGTACGTCTCTCCTAGAATAAATCTGTGTTTTTATCAGCTTCTAAAACTAAAGTGTGTTGGAATTCAATATCTACAAAGTGATGAGTTATGAAAATCAAAACTATCCAAATCCCGGGATATTTCCTGGCAGCTGCTTTGGTGTCGCCTGCTGCTGCATGGCTGCTGCGGGTTGAAGTATGTGAAATGACTTGATAATTTGTATTGCCTGTGGGAGTAGGACGGTTGTAAATTGTTTATCTGATACAGCAGAGTTAATCGAAAGATAGTATATAGTATTCCCGGCTATAGTCCCAGATTCTACATATGTTCTAGGAGTTGGTTCGTTTCGCAGTTTTTCGGTAAAGTATAGCAGGTACCCCGGATGTCCTCCTACCGTTACATTAGTACCTACTTTTATCACTTTAAAGTCTGTAACATTTGCAGCGGATCTGTAACCATTGATTTCATCGTGTAAATACTGCTCCAGAGTTGGAGTGACATTCCTAGTAGTATTATCTATTCCTACTCCAAGGATGGTATTTGCAGTAGGGTCTTGTGAGATAGGTGGAGCAAAGTCCATAATTTCAAAATTTGTGTTATTTGTGCCATTTGGCTGTGACAAAGGGCTTAGAATCCAATCAGGTGGATAGCGTAATGCTATTCCATACGTGGAATTTGTATATGAATGCCAACTTGGTGGTACTGCAGATGAGTTGTTAGGTGGTGACGATTGCTGTGTTGTTGAAGTTGACGTCTTATTATTACCAATACCGCTACCAGATATTGCGATATTCCTTACTATTTTGAAACTCTTCCCGGATGGTACATCGTTAACAGTGTATGCAATAACATATTTTCCTGCAGGAAATGGCGATGATTGAGTTACACTAAGCCTAACAGAGACTTCTGTGTTTTTATTATGAGAAATAACATTTAGTAGAGGAATGTTTTCCTTTCCAAATAATACATTTCCTTGCTTATCTGAAACTAGAATACCTGCAGTAAGATTGACCAGATATAATTTGGTATTATTAGCTCCAACTTTGAGTGGTATATGTGTAAAGCCTACAGGTTCAACGTATAGTATTATAGGTTCACCTGCTCTGAAAGTAGTTGATTTATGTTCTTGGTATACTCCATAGCCTTGAGTAGAATTTATATATGTATCAAATTGAGAATGAAAACCTGTGTGATTCCAAGCAAAAAGGTATTGTTCTCTTGCAGCTTTAAAATCAGCAGTCGCTTTTTGTTTGGTGGTATTGGATGTTAACGTTGTTGATGAAGATAGAGGAGATACAGCAGCTGGTGATGGAGTAGTAGTAGTAGCTGGTAATGGGATTGACTGTCTTGTATTTGCTCCTCCTGTTTGAAATGAATCAATCATTTTCTGTGCAATTGGCAAATAAGTGGAGAATGTTGCTACCGGCCTTGTAATATATTCAATCAGATATGCTTTATCGCCCTTTATCGCATAAACAGCCATTGTCTTGAACCCATTCGCAGTAGTATACGTTATTTTGTGTGCAGGGCTGCCTGCAAGGATAGTGTTATTTGAATCAATAATCTTGAAGCCTGAATTAGATTGTCTTAAATTATTAACGTTAAGATTAGTATATGTATCTAGAGATAAATTATGGAAAGGTAAACTCTGAATTGCAATGGTAAGGACAGCGAGAGCGTTCGATGAAGTGTTTCGTACTAGTTGTGATGGGGCAAATGAGACAATAGTCTGCACTGAGTTATTACTTGCATTGCTTTCTTTAAATAGCCAATCAGAGGAATATTGTATCTTTATTCCATAGGTAGAATTTGTATATGTTAAAAAATTACCTTTTGTTTGATTCTGTGCCAGCGCATGTTGTTGTAATGGAGATAGTAGTGGTAGTTGTACTAGTGTACATGATGATAATGGAACAATAGCAATTAAAGATAGTGACAATATCAAACTAACTAAAATGTTCATGGGAGAGAGAGTTTGTTCTTTGTTGTATTTTATCTTTTGATAAAATAAACTATAATCATACTCTATTTTGTTGTTATGCTTTTCTTCAACAGTAGGTCAATTCAAGAAATATGTCGGCAGGTTTTCCCTCAAGATTGGCATATATATTCTCCTGAGTTCTGAGAATCAAGTAAACCTTAACAAAACAAGAATAGAGGAAGGGATATTTGCGTCTAAGGCCCACCCTCTCTTGGTTGGTCGTGCGGGTTTTAGACCATAGATGATGAGGTGCATGTCTGACATGCACCTAGTACGTAGATAGTTTCTCTTCTCTTCTTTGATGGATCACATATTCCACCCATCTTTGGCATCTTTTACAAAGGTGGTATTTTCTTACTTTCTCATCTTCATCAGGTATGGCGAATCAGGATCAGGATTAGAGTTAACAAAACAAAAAAGTAAGGAAGGTTTATGACCCTTTTTTCTTTTAGCATATGTATTATGTATACTGCATACGTCTTAGCCCACACAGATAACTGTGCCTGATACTGGAACTGGTAGAGTTCCATAAGTTACTGTCGCCGGACCAAAAGGACTTTGACAAACGCCACCAGATTAACAACTTTTAATAAATTATATCAGTCTCTCTTTGTCTCTCTTTGGTTCATAGTGAAGACCAATTATTCCGCAGTCAAACGCTACTGACTTAACCAGATCGAATTTCTGAATCTTGTTTAAGTCTTTGAATATGGTCATACCGTTCCCAATTGCAACAGGATTGATGAACAAATGAAATTCGTCAACCAGTCCTGCTCTAATCAAGGAAGAATCAAATGAGGCACCACCGTAAGCAATGATGTCCGTTCCCTTCTGATTCTTCAGCTTGGTGATTTCGTCTGTAAGGTCACC
>JBEVTH010000114.1:0-7768 GCA_041156085.1 Candidatus Nitrososphaera maunauluensis | reverse complement strand
CACCACGCATTACATAAAACATATTAGCCAGTTTCAGCATAATTGTCCAAGATCAAGAAACGATAGATGTTGAACATCGTTTTTTCCTAAATCCACTACGATTCCTGTAAGTTGTTTTATACCAACGTTTGTCAATCTTATTCTATATTGTATTCTAGAGATATCAGTAGTATCTTTTGTTGGATCCAACTCTAATCCAAATGTGGGTTTGTTTATCTGAGTGTCATAAAAATAAAGGACAAAAAATACTCCAAAAATACAATAATGAGGTACTATATATTTTTAATTCACTGCAATTTTTTAGTGACGCCGTTATAAAAGTATCTTTAACCTTTTGAAACGGTATTTATTCCGATTCTTGTTATGATCTGTCTTACTGATAGCTAGATATCTGCTGAAAGACATTTGCAGCGTTTATTAAAATAGCATGTTAAGTTATACAGAATTACATGGACTATAGATCAAATCTAAAAGCATTATCTATAATGGCTATTATCACTACCGCAATAGTGGCAATTGTAATTCTAGTACTTTTCAACTATAAAGCTACAGCAATTTCTAATATTAGTACTACTAACTCAACTATATCTTCAAAGGGGTGTAATTCCTCATTATGGAATTTCATAGCAAATCCACCTGGACGATTCAAGATATTAAATCAATGTGTAACCGTAACTGGTACGGTCATATCAATAAATCCACAACCTGATGGAGATACTGATTTTCCATTAGCTTTGGATCCTGTATACAAGAATATAGTCACAAAAGCTAATTTTAATCCAGTGATGAAAGGCGGTATCTGGTCTGAAATGATCTGTCAACATCCAGAAACGTCATATGAAGTTGAGCCTTTCAAAAGAGGAGAATGTAATGGATTTAATGGACCGTTTTTTAATGTACCTCAAGTAGGTCAGCATATCCTGGTAACTGGGACGTACTTATTAGACCTACGAGAACAAGGTCATGCGGAAATTCATCCAGTAAGTTCAATTGAACTAGTTAAGTAGCAATAGTATATTGGATGGCGCTGCCGCCGCTCTAGGAGCACCTCTATCCTTAGTTCTTAAGGGATTAAGATGCTTGCGATTCCTACAGATGTGATGGAATACTAGATATGCAAGCGTTCAATCATCTTGGAATATAGGATCGTTAAGCTCACTCATGCACTTTCTGCCATAGGAATTCTTTCATATTACTTATTTTTAAAATATTACAAAATGAAGATAATAAATACAGTGGCTGGAATAGTGGAAATGTAGAAGCGACAGGATAATAAAGATAATTTTGCAATAATTTTACCCTAATTTCTTCTGCCACATTGAATACAACCTATGCATCGACTACTACTAACAATAATAGGACATATACTATCCAAACTATCCTCAAATGGAACTGACATTGCTAAACTGGACTGCTTCGTTATACTACAGAGTAGTGTATTTTTAGATGGATATTCACTTGGCTGGAGTATCTCACATGCTGAAAAATAAAGAAAGGAAACCTGAGATAATAAGTACTAAATAGCACGGATATTTTCAAAATCTCATTCAACTAGAGTTCATATCGAAATGACTACGGTTTGCTTACTCCCACGTAAAGGGGGCAATTTTCAAATATAATATAATATAATATAATATAATAAGGTCTTAGCCTTGTTGTTTAACAATATTCTGCATATTTGACAATTTTTGAATTAGCTGATTTATCATTCTTCGTTGTTGTAAAATTAACACCATAAACAAGGATTCGGCTACGAAATTTTCTCCCTTTGCATTAATAGCATTATCGAATTGTAATTGTCTTCCTTCGTTGTCTTCTTCCAAACATTCCTCTAACATTTGGTAAAATAAAGTTGCATTTTCTTCTCTTAATGCATACTTGAATCTATTCCAAGATTGTATTTCTTTTGCAAGAATGTCTTTATCGTCTACCATATGAGTATAGATTACTAATAACGGTAGCTTAATAACTACATGATAAACAAGAGATTTAGACCTAAAAAAGAGTATTGTCATAGTTTGAGTGGTATGCTGTATCTTCAACAAATATGGTTAAAAATGCCAATTTGATAGAAGCAAACTTTTTGTTATTCTTTCTCACTTTATATGCTCAAAGTGTTATGTTCAACGATAACAATAAGAACAACTCTACTTCCGATCCAAGTATAATCCTAATGCAGGTAGCTTCATCAAATTATGAAAAAGATGCAAGATATCTCAGAACAATATTATTGCAAATTATTAGAATGGTGCATGGAAGAGAGTCAGACTTTCATTTTGGAGCTCCTGAATATACGTTTGGTTGGGCCTTTAGTACTTTATCGATTAATAGTATAATTGTACATCAGCTTATTCAGTTGTTTGGAGATGAAATTCTAAAAGGGAAAGGGAGTTCAATAGACCAAAAGTTTGTCGAGTGGTTAAAGAAAAAGCATATCAAAAAGAATCTAAACATAGATATCAAATTAGTATCTGACTTAAAATCATCACGTTTCGGACTATTTTGAGAAACTAGAATATTTTATTCAAATTCAAATTGTGTCTCGATGATTGCTATACTACATGAATGATAGACAGAATATATAACTGACTATCATTATGTTTAGGCAGTCTATCTATCTTTCGATTCGTGCTGTTGCAACCTTCTAGCGGTAGTTGTATGTTTTCCTTTATTTTGCAGATTTAAAAAGCTGTTTTGTTATATTGATCACATTATTCATATCTCTACCATCATGAGAAAAGTTGTAGTAAAAGATCACATGCTCTACTCAAATCTCTTAATTTCGTATATCCTTTATTGTTCCAATAAAATGGCCTCTTTTTCCTCCATTTTTAGTTGAGGAACGTGAATCCATCGTATGAGGAAATGCCAGTGCCCAAATCCTAACTAGTTGCTTATTTAAAATCCTTATCCATTCCCTAGAATAAATTTGGTTTGTCATAACTTATATGAAACACTAGCAAAAACCAGCATTTGAGTAATCAGTATATCAAAGGGAAGAAATACTGTAGACGATGTGAAGTTTTTCTATATTATAATGGCGGGTTGTTATGTACTCGCTACGGGGCGCAACTGAAGAGAGGCCAACAGCTAAAAGAGGTAAAGAAAGGCTTAGGAAAAGAAAATGTAGTAAGAAAACATCGTATATGAATGTCGACAACCAAATTAGAAGTCAATAAGCATGGATCGATACTAACAAATATTGTACTTTCTAATATCTACCGAATTCAATAATTACTTCAAGGCTTATTATCTTAACAAATTTCTATATGAAGAGGCAACTAAAACGGATACAATTGTGTTTGGAATTGCTTTAGAGCCGCTAGAAACACATTATAATAAAATCTGAGAAACACAAACTACAACCTGGTGGTTTTTTAAGATTGAAAAATGACTTATTCTTTGATGAAATCTCAAAGAGATTATATACTCAACTTCCAAATCTTTCTCCAGTACTATCTCACGTAATGTTAAATATTGAACAATTTGAAATTGCTAGCCGTTATGTTACGGCTAAAGTACAGAATAGATACGGGGAGAATGTAACTATCAACATACAAGGAGGTAGACCTGGAATAGAGCTTCAGGAAAGTTTTTTTAAAATAAAAGAAGCGAAAAATGGAGCTCCTCCATCATATGCATATCTTATAACAAGACTAGCACAAGATAATAGCAAGATTTTCACTAGGAAACTTCCAGTTGTCGGACAGCGAGACTGGCTGTTGATTTATGAAGATACATTACTTGAACTCTCTGTAAAAGATGCATACGATGAATTGGAAATTATTGTAGTTTGATTCATATCTGTTTTTTTATATTCAACTATTCAAATTGATTGTTTTGAATTGACAGCTTACGATATTTTATTGTAATATGGGTTCTCTTATCCTAATGTTTTCAATTAGTTTCTCAAGATGATTTAGAGATTGTTCAAAATATGGAATTAATTTCATATTGGTTTTTGTGTAATCTGCAAGCAATTCAAAAGCGTCTTGTGAAATCAAGGAATTATCTAATGAATAATTTCTTAGTTGATTTATCGTCCAGTACCAGTTACCAGGTTGGTTTGCATCATTCAAATCATTCAACAGATCAAAACTCTTCGTTTCAGACGATAACGCACTTTGTACTTTGTATATTTCAATGCTATCAGCTGGAATACTCAACCGAAGTTTATTGTTTATTTTAAATAGAAGTGAGTCAACTGTTGCAATTATTTGAGAAATAAATGAATCTATTTCTATTTCTATACTTGTTCGAATTTCGCTTGAATCAAGATCCTTATATTTCAATTCAATATCTTTCAATTTCTTCAAATGCAGTTGGCAGGAATAAAGTTTGAAGCTTATTCTGTCAGTTTTGAATTTCGAAAAGTCCTCAATAGGCAATGTAACTATGATAGAACAGACTTATTTGCTGTGTTTATAAAGATTCTTTGCTGTATGATAGAATGGCTATTGGAGCCCAGATTTAGGCTAATAGGATGAATATACAGAGCATTTATCTTGAACTTTAGATAGTTGTTAATCTCCAGTTAGAAATAGATAATATGGAGTTTTTCGTTTGATATAATGTCTTGTACGGTATGCATTGTATGGAAATCCTATATAAGTAAAATAATATCTGTAATCGCATCAACTGCTCTTGCTCCAGCAATAACAACTATGATCACTACAACAACAGGATACAATATTACCATGAATATTGCCTCGCATGCTTTTGGTAAAGATAGTGTGTATGTAAGCATGACTACTGAAAATGGCTATAAAGGTGGGGTTGGATTCAAATCGCAGGTAGTCCATCTGCCACGTTTGCCATACCATCAAACCAAGGAAACACAATAGACGTATGTGTTCAAAACGATGTAATAGGCCAATTACTTGGTAGTGGGTTGTCAAAGGTTTACAGTTGCTGGCGCAGACCTTTCAGTAGACACTGCAGCTGGTTAAGAATAATGAATAATATTATTATTCATTTATCTGAAGTGCTTCTGCTTTTGATTATATATGAAAAAAGATGTACATGGAGTTGTATTATTGACCTTATGTAAATTACACGGTGTATGTGATATATGTCAGATTAGTCAACGGTAAACTGATGTTTGTTTTAATAATGGATCGTTAGAGCAATATCTATTGATGAATATATTAGAAAGGTTGTTACTTATATCTGAATTTGGAAATCAGGGCGGCGACATCGCACTAGCTACTGATTTTTATGAATTAACAATGGCTGCTGCCTATCACTATTCTAGTTCAGATTACACAAACAAAAAAAAGAAGGGAATATTCGAAATGTTTGTCAGAAGGTTTCCTCGAAACAGATCATATCTTGTGGCCGCTGGCTTGGAGCAAGCTATTTATTTTCTTATGAAATTGAATTTTAACTATAAACAAATATCTTATCTGAAATCTCTTAAGACCTTCAAAAATATTGACCGAAATTTTTTTGAATATTTGAAGAAATTTAAATTTACAGGTACTGTATGGGCAGTTCCAGAAGGAACAATTGTATTTCCTAACGAACCAATTATCAGAATAGAAGCTCCTATAATTGAAGCACAAATAGTTGAGACATACATACTTTCAATGATTAATTTTCAAACTCTAATAGCTTCTAAAGCATCAAGAATAGTTACGGCTGCTAAAGGAAAATCCATTATAGAGTTTGGTTCTCGACGTGCACATGGGCCACAAGCAGCGCTTTTAGCGGCCAGGGCAAGTTATATTGGTGGTTGTGTAGGAACTTCAAATGCACTTGCAGGATACAAGCTAGGAATACCAACCTTAGGAACAATGGCGCATTCTTTTATCATGAGTTTTGATAAAGAAGAAGAAGCATTCAAACAATTTGTCGCAGTATTTCCATCCGGTTTTTTGCTTGTTGATACCTATGATAGTATTGCTGCTGTAAAAAAGATCATTAGTAAAGGAATTCGTATTAACGGTATAAGACTTGATAGCGGAGATCTATATTCTCTCAGTATGGAAATAAGAAAGTTATTTGATTATGCAGGTTACCAGAATACTAAGATCATGGCAAGTGGAGATCTAACTGAATATCTGATTCGTGACCTTGTTAGAAGAGGCGCTCCCATAGATTCCTTTGGAGTTGGAACTGAACTGAGTACATCACGAGATGATCCAGCGATGAACGGGGTTTATAAACTAGTTGCGATAAAGATACCATTCAGTAAGAAAAAAAGTAATTATAACAATAGACTATTATTTAAACTCAAGACCAGCCCAGGCAAGAGAACTTATCCTGGACCTAAACAAATATACAGAATAATAAAACATAATGTAATAAAAAAAGATGTCATAGCATTAGAAGACGAAAAAGGTATTCTTGACGATTCAGCCATTCCTCTGCTAAAGAAATTTCTTGATAACAGAAGGATTTTATGTAAAATGCCATCGATTGAAGAGATTCAGAGATATCATCTTCAACAGCTTAACCTTCTTCCTGCTGAATTCAAAGATTTAGATTTTGTCCCAGAAGAGTCTCCAGTGAGGTATAGTGAGAAACTAAAGGACATAACACAAGAATTCAACGCTGGTTGATGTGAATTGTGTATAATCACATATATAATCCAGGAGATTTTAGTAATATCCTCGTGAATTTGTAGCAGATGCATTTACAGATAGACGATATTTACTAGGGTCTGATAATGTAACTAACATGACTATAGAATATGATTTGATGATTTCATAAAAGTATGACAAGTTCTTATCTTTACCTTATCTTTTGCTTAACAAGCGCCTGAAATCAGGCCACAGGCCGAAGATTCTTTATGACATCAAATGTTTTCATTATTGATGCTCCGTAGTTATTTCTTATATATTCTAAACCTCCTTGGTGATCCTTTTCCGTGAATGCATTCACTCCATCTTCCAGTATTACTATATTATATCCTCTAATAAATGCGCCATAAACAGTATGTTTGACGCAAATATGGGTGTGAATTCCTGTAATAATTAATGTATTGGTACCTTTTCCATTATATGTGGAGTTAAGCAATACTTCCAAATTAGTTCCATCGAATGAGCCATATGTCCTTTTAGAAATTACATAGTCATCTGGGGAGGGTTCTAATTCTTTTATTATTTTTGCACCTTCAGTTCCTCTCATTGCATGTTGTCCCCACAGTTTAAGTTCTGGATCACTCTGAAGATGTTCATCATTACAATAGAATACAGGTATGTTTTTCCGTTTCGCAATATTAAGTAAAAGGCGGATCTGAGGAATTATATAACTAGCTCTTTCAGATCTTAAACTGCCGTGTATAAAGTCATTTAGCATATCATTTACCAAGATAGCATATCTTGGTGGCTCTTCATTTTGTTGTTGATTGTTTATATTAGTAGAACTATTATCATCTTTATTATTAAATTCTTCCGATGCGTTAAAAATCATAACCATCAACCTGTTATAAAGATAAATTATTTGAAGGCTTTTGAATTAAAGGTAAATGAACCCGAGCTGAAGATAATTACTCTTCAAGAAACTATGATCGTTTCTTTCATTCTATCTGAAGAATGGATCGTGCAGAGATATTCAAAACCCCCTTATCATTGAAATTGTATCTCCATAATTCATTATGCTGTTTGTCCACCGATTATCTGCTTTACTGTTGTGTCATTCTGAGCTATATGAAACCTTGTTCTGCAATCCGATTTATGGCATATATGAAAGTATTATCTACTGGATTAGGTGTCTTTATTACTCTAAGATCGTTCTTTAGAGACGTTTCAGTCATAGGATTAAA
>JBEVTH010000113.1:826-7783 GCA_041156085.1 Candidatus Nitrososphaera maunauluensis | reverse complement strand
ATAATAATAATAAATTCGATCAGTTTATGACGATGGGTGTGGATTTGTGGCAGACTGCTGCAATGTCTTGGATTGCAACCTATAATGAGTTTGTTAAGAATGCTTCAAAAATGAGTGAATATTGGCTTAACCTCTTCAGTCCTTGGAGTAAAGTCAAAGAAAGACAGGATAAAGTGAAGGTAGAATAGTAGAATCGTCACAAAACAAAGCACCATCAACGCATCAGGATTTCATAATATCAAAAACAGTCTAACATAATCCAATAAAACCTTCTCCTGTATAGAATGTGTTGCTAGCTACTACATAAAACAATCTACTCCACTACTATACTAATTGACCTTGTTTACTTTATAAACTATTTACTTGATTTAATATTCTACAACTTCCCTTAGGCTGCTCTTACAAGATCGACACATGAATCCTTCAATTTTATCAATCTGCGTCCTATAACATATCTGACAGACTCTCATTAGTATGAACCTGACATCCTAGTTTGTCGCATTCTGTCAACTCTGTTGTTACTGTTGTAACATTGATTCAATATTATCGATTTTGCTACTCAGTTGGTCAATCTTAAAAAATATGTAATTTTTAATCTGTCGCATTTTGTTATTATATTCCTACATCTCATCAATCTGAGGAACGTCTATTGTGTCATAATTATACAAATAATCATTCAATTCCTCTGTCATTGTTAAGATACATATCTCGAATCTCCCACCTTGTAACCACACCCATATCTGAATATGGACTAAACGAATCGATAAACTCGTTGTCCTTCTGTGAAATTTTAATTATAGGAGACATTAGAATTCTCCTAACTCCTTTGAAGTCTCTCTGAGTAGCTTTCTAATCAGATCGCTCCAAGACTGACCAAACTTACCACGCTGTTTAAGTTCCCTGCATATATCCTGTGGCAGTGATATTGTAGTCCTTTTTGGTTCGTGTATTATGTGTCCTTGGTTTTGGTTATTATGTTCCATTAGAGGAACTCTTCTGAATGTTTGTTGTGACGTTTCATTCATTGTTTACAATGTTTATATCGTACATCCAATACAAGAGAGCTATTAGTTAGATAACAAGGGTTATAGCTCATCAGTTGGTAATAACAAATAATGGGAAGGCGAGTGACATGCTATCGCTGCGGCGAACCTGGAACATTAGTTACCAGATGGGTGCAATCATATTATTATCCAAAGAAATCAAGTGTTGAAATTATAGATCTGCAAGAAGCCGAACGTAAATTAAAGTTAGATCCTGATAATGTTGAATTACAGAATTGGGTAAAATACATTAGATTAACTAAGGTAAAAGGAAGCCTAACTCTAATCGAAGCGCAGGAGCAAGGTATCAATGGTAAGACTTTGAGATATGGTATAAAATCCAAGAAATACCTGGTCGAATATGTATACCACTACAGTAAAGAGAAATACCAACAAATGAAGCTAGAGTATAATGACGACCCTAACAATAAGCCTAAACCTACAGGAACAATTTGGCATAATCAATGTGTCGATACATTTGGATATCTAGCACGTAAGCGGGTAGCTAAGCAAAAACAGAAGGAATTTGAACGGCGAACGAAGAATCCAACGGCTGATGACATGGGTATCATGCGGCACTAAACGCCATGATTCTTTATTCATTTTAAGATTCCCTTCTTTTACATTTATGAATTGATAAATCGTTTACATTTACTGGTGTGTTACCTAGAAAGTTGCTAAATATACTTTTAATATATCGTATCTCTTGACCGCAGTATTTGCATGCCTTCTGTTGTTTGTATCGTTGCTGTTGTGCCATGTACTTATACTACTACTGCTAATGTTCACTTATAGTTTTTATGTTACACAATAAAAAATGTTCACTTAGTGAACAAATGCGGGCGTGCGGGTGTTGCGGTGGTTGCTATCCATTATTTTTAGATAGCACGTGATATAACGCAGGGTCATCCTCCCTCAGTCTGCTTAAGGACATTGGGGGAATTTGTTTATCACGTGTGCGTTCTATATCGTTGTATATTTGTTGATTCCAATTGTGCTTTACATCGAGCATCCTAGTTTTGTCACATTTATCAAGCCACTCTCTCACAGTCGTAAATATCTCTTGATCTGAATTTATGCCGCATATTACCACAAGATATGGAACTAAAATAAGACTAATGGCGTGCTTTCTATAGCCCGCTGGAAATACATCCATCAACAGTTTACGCACGTAATTATAATGTCCGTCTTTATCGTTTCTACGCACATTGAAATTGTATTGCTTCATTTTATCCATCAAATAAGATTGATATTCTAGCACCAACATTTGCATGTCATGATTTTGGCGCTCGCCGTCGTAGCACCATTCATGTTCTATGGTAACTAATTGATCTGTAGTCGGATTATCATCATTCTTAGTGTTTATCGTACCAGGAACTCTAAGAAACATGCTGCTAAAGCTTGGATTATTAGCAGGATCAGCCTTGTTCTTCGAAATGTATGATTTTGCAAACCTTAGGAAATGCTCTGATACATTAGTATCTACAAGATATTTTCTAAACGGTGCAAATTCTGTATAATGCTCGAAGGGCTGATCAAAATGAAAAGGTATCAGTATATGATATCCATTACCAGACCATAGCACCATGAAATTAGTTATCTTGAATTTCCTCTGTAATCTTTTTAGTAATTTGTTGACATTGAACTTTAACATGTGCTTTGCTTGATCTCTGCTCGTATATGTTACTAGTTTATGATCTAAATCCATGTCTAACAGTAGCAAATTAGGCACTTGCAGCAATTCTTTGTTAGGTTGATAGGAATAGGCGGATACTCTACAATCTTTGAAACTAGCCCTTTCAAATGCATTATACATCTGTTCGAAATTATGTATAGTAAATTGTCCAGGATAATCATGAGTCATTATATTTCTTGGAAATGCAGGTTGACCTAATCTATCGAGCATATTGAACAGTACAGAAATGCCGTTTAATACTTGATCTTTGCTAGTTGTTGTTATGATTGTTTCTGCCATTTCTATATATCCATTAACTAATTAAATTTGTATAAGAGGCTTTACCTTGTTGTTGTTGTTGCTACCTTTCTTAGTCATTTTGACTGCATTTGCTACATCCTCCCTGTTGTCCTCAGACATGAGTGTATTTTCCTTAAGCTTAGTTTCATGCTGATCTAACAAACTTTCTGAAGGTGTCATCAGTTGTGTTATGGGATCAATTCCCAACACTTTAAGAAACTGACCTGTTGCGCGAATTAGCTGATCTTTATATTTAGTTACACTATACTGGTTGGGATCGAATGTGTAATTTTTGCCGCGATTATTAAAATCACTTAGATAAAAGTTGGCAGTTTCACCAGATTCTAAATCTTTCTCCAAGCCTATTTGTTTTTGCGGGCATTTATTTTTATACTCATCTGGATTCATGTTTAAATTAATGCGCATAAGCAGATTAGTTTCTATGTCTTTTAGTTTACCAGTTTCTAGCTTTTCTAGCTCCTTTCTTAAATTAATAAGAGGATCTATTCCGTCTCTGTAATCTTCGAGCATCTGGTTAAAGTTATTACGAACCCAGGGACAACGGTTGGACTTTTTACCAGATAGACCTACAACTTTTAACTTGTTTGTAGTGGTAGTGACACCAAGATAATTCTTTTTGCCGCACAATACGAGCCTATCATATTGCTTATCCACCTCCAACTTTACGTTCAACTGGGTCTGACATCGATCTAGGAATTGTGCTATTGAGGTTTCATCCAATGTACTGCAAATTGTAAAGACTGAATCTGTATCGCCATATATCACTTGTAGTCCAAATTCTGATGCAGCAATATTAACAATCTGCCTTAGTGTGTACCTACCATATCTTGTGACCAGTTCAGCCATTGCCACGTTCTCATACTTTGCGTATCTAAAACCAGAATAGCCATAGCCGCCGTTCATCAAAATCTTAAATGATGCTGCATTCATTTCAAACTCCCGTAGTTGATCTTTACTGCATAATCCAGATTTATCTTTGGCTAGCTCTTTGAACTCTAAACGTTTAGCTCTGTAATAATTAGTCTGTTCAGCGAATAGGCCAATATGTTTGAGGCATATGTGCCAATTCTTATCTTTCTGTCTTTTTGTCTTGATTGATGATAGTATTGGCACAGGATCATTTCTACTTAGGCTAGTGTATTCATCCACCTCTTGATCGTTTGAGTCAAATGAGAACAATTGGCTTGGAACTTTGTTAGTGTTACACTCATCATGCCCACAGTTTACAGAGTCAAAGCTAAGATTATACTCAATTATCATAGTTGGGTATAAACTTGCTACATCGAATACCAGCACATCTTTGTATGCTGCTGGTTTTGGTGTAAGTACCAGACCACCAATATATCGGGTTTCATCCTTGTTGTTGGCTTCTTCGTCGTCTAAATCATCTGGGTCTTCTAATATTATTGGTTCTTCTTGCTGTTTGTATGTCGGTCTATGGTAATAGTTTATCCAGGTATCAACCAGCTTTTGATCGAAAGCTACATTTCCATTTTTAACATCTGAAATCTTTATTCTAATTAGTTCATCAAGTACTGGAGTCCATAGCTTTGATACACCTTTACTTTTACAAACATCCCTAAATGATACACCTGTTAGGTTGGATATCGAGTTTAGCACGTGCAGGAGTTCATAATTATTAGCAGTAATGCAATCTTTCAATAGCTGCGAGTCTGCTAGTGCATATTTTCGTTTCTCATCCAGATCAGTTAAGGATTCAAAATCAACTCCTTTCATTCCATTGTATTTGCCACGACCTACTATAGCTTTACCAATTGTGTCCAGGTCATTAGCTGAATATGCACCCTTGTAGATTGAATTCTTGATAACTTGGTTAATGAACAACTGATATGCATCTATATGCAAGTGTGGTAAACCACTAACAGAGTTATCATAACCTGCAATATATGGAACTTTGGTGTATTCTGATTGCCTTACTGGTGAGATCATTCCAAACCGTTCCAATCGTCTATGTAATTGAATCAAGTCTGAGTCACGACCAGCCATTTTCTTTGTTCTTGGATTGTATGCCCTTATACCTGTTGAGTAGAATCCAATAGAATAATCATATTCTGCTATTTTGTCAATTATCTTGCAAAGTATTTTGTATTCTGCTGCCTTATAATTACCATCTACTAAAAAGTCCTCCCTTAGCAATACAGTACTTGCACCTTCAGAGTCCACAAAAGACGCTGCTAACATAGGAAATTCCCCAAACTGGTCTTTTCTTAAAGACCATTCAAAGTCTAGGAATAGGATTCTATCAATGGGGTAAGGCTCGACATTGATCAGCACTTGATTACTGGAATGCATTTTAATACCTCTCAATTTGCGGGTGTTCCATTTTACTAGGGAACCACCGCAACCACCGCATGACTGCGTAATTCGTCATTGAACGTATGTTTGCATATGAATTACACAAATATATAGACTGATTACGTTCATTTTTATAACAAATGTTGTAAATATTTTGCTGGTGTTGCGGGTGTTGTTTTAGACTTCTTAGAGTAGCATCATCGCAAGTCATTAGGCTACTCCTTTCTTCTTTGCTGCCGTAGATGCTGCTAATGAATCTTCAGGAACCCAGTTATTGTTTACTATGTTGTATGTGTATGTCTTGGTATGTCCGTCCTTTACCTTTGAGACTACAATCCCTATTTCCCGTAGGTTCTGTATGATCTTGTTTAGTTCTTCGCTTAGCATCTTTGAGGTTTTAGGCCAATCTTTACCCTTCAGTATTTCACGAAAATCTTGCCGTCTTGAAACAGTTTCATTCAACTCTTTTCTTAACTGTTCTGCCTTACCTTCCCAAGTAGAATTAATTTCCATGAAAACTCTAAGTGCCAGGGCAATGGGATTAGAATCGATTGCTTCCTCATTTGTAAACGATATGTTTCGTTTGTATGCTTCGTCAAATTCACCATCCTCGCAACCTAAACACCTGGCTACAAGTTCACCCATTTCATGAAAATCTGCCATTCGGCTTAGTTCGTCTAAATGAACAGTACCAATTCTACTCAACACTTTGGCTACCGTGTCAAAGATAAACCCAAGTAGATCAGGAAGTATTTTTTTGAATTCCTTTCGTATATCTTTGAGTTTTCTTCGTTTGGTTTTGTCTATGGCGCTAAATTCAAGGTTCAGCATTCTTTCAAGAAGGTCTGGTTTATGGGCAGCTATGTTGATGCCATTGTAACCTACCGCCCGCATTAGACTATAAATAACATCCTCGTCGTTTGTATACAGACCTCTCTTAGACGAACTGCTACCAGTTACGGATCGACAAAGCCAATCAGATACATCATCTTTGATCTTTGACACATTATCAAAAAATGTAACATAACTATGCGAGAGTATTTGAGGCAGTTCTTTTATTTCTGATGGTAATGAGGTTGTAGCTGTAGCTGATGGATCTACCGTATCATGGTAAAGTTCTTGATAAACTGTCTTACCCGTTCCCTGCGGTCCATGTTGGTTCATTATTGGTTTTGGTTCTTGTGAAAGCAGAAGCAGACAGATCATGTGAACCTTGGCTAAAATTCTGTTATCTGGATCGCTGCTTACGTTTGTCAGATTTAGGAATTTATCCATTATATCTGCTGGATAGTTTCTGTTAGGATATACCTGGGGGTTGTTTACAGCGAATCGTTTGAACATTATGTTATCTTTGTCATGTAATATGATACTCCATTTGCCTGGTGTTATCTTGATTATTTCTCGATTCCTGTTGCAAAGATCATAGTATACTGCGCTTTTGCTGGGATCTTCCTCGTTTATTTGAGAATTGACACGAAGGTGCAGTTTCTTTATGTTCTCTGATTTGTGCAGTTCAACCTTTAGTATACTCTTGACATTCTGTATCTTTTCAGGAGATAATATTTTGCCTCTTACATTATCAGGATCTTTACCTTTAGCAAT
>JBEVTH010000113.1:0-816 GCA_041156085.1 Candidatus Nitrososphaera maunauluensis | reverse complement strand
CCCGTTCTCGTTTGATTTCTTTGGTTACTCTATAGTAAGTACCTATTGCAAAATTTTCAAATGCCTCGCTGTTTATCGGTATGTTGTCTATGTACTCATCTCCATTTTCATTATTCTGAATAATTGCTGCGAATGGTGTTTTTACTTCGTCTAAAAATAGCTCATGAATGAATTGATCTATCGCATCCAGATAATCTACATCATCATCACTATCTAAATCGCTTTCTTCCTTCTGTTTTCTTGCAACTTCAGCAGCAGATAGATCAAGTAAGAGATTATAGTTATTCATTATTTCCATGACGGCACAATTTTCTATTTTGCTAATAGTTTTAGTAGACATGTTTGCATAGGATTCTAGTGTTTGTTTTACAGATTTACGCAAGTTCTCTGGTGCATTATCTAACTTACACGGTATGATCTCAGTGAATATTTTGCATGTAACTAAGGAAGTAGATACATCTACAAATATGGTATTGAGATATCTGTACATGCGACTTATACCAGAATTCTTAGAGTTGTCTGATACAGTAAACTCTATTTCTTTAGGCTGCTCAGTAGTACTACTGCTATGCTGTTCTTCTTGTTCTTCCTCGGCCAAGTTAATTAATTCCCTTCTGCTTATCCTGCTGGTCGTAATGGTTCTGTATGATCTTCAGTAGATATCGTGACCGTGATACATCTGCCCTTTCAGTTTCAATGCGATTAAAAACCTGAATTGGAACGGATAATCCAGTTGCTTTAGTTTGTATTGGACGCTTTGTCATATATTGTAATTGTGTAGTTTTGTAGCTAAGAGAAGTACTAGTTAGATAACAA